>CAZGIO010000011.1:8586-18319 GCA_964525975.1 uncultured bacterium | reverse complement strand
GGGGCTTCAACGCAGGCATCAGGTTCGACATACTCCCAGAAAGACTTTCAGCCGGCGCAAGCGTAAGAAACTCAAATGAAGAAAGAATAGGTTTCCTTACAGAGGAGACACGGAGTTTTCCGCTGCCTCTTATGTATAACGGCGGAATAGCCTATAAGATGAAAAACAAGGAGTTGAAAGACGTACTCATCATATGCGGGGACGTGGAGTATTACTGGGACAGGACATTTGTGCCCAGCGGAGGAGTTGAGTATTACATTAAGGACTGGTTCGCCTTAAGAGCCGGTTACAGATATAATGAGGATAACGAACACCTGGATAATCTGACATTCGGGTTCGGTATCTCGGAGATCGTGAAGACATTGAGCGGGGACCTGGATTACGCGTATTCCGCTTACGGGGATATGGGGGCTACTCATAAATTCACATATTCCCTTGAGTTTTGATCTACTTCTAAGAGGAGGCTTGACGTGAACTATAAAGAGACTTTGAACTTGCCTGAAACAGATTTTCCCATGAGGGCCAATCTGCCTGTCAGGGAAAAAGAAATATTGAAAGACTGGAAAGACGGAGAGGGTATCTATGACAGGATCATGAAAAACAGGTCTGGTTCGGATACATTTACCCTCCATGACGGGCCTCCATATGCAAACGGCATGATACACATGGGACACGCTTTGAACAAGACATTGAAAGACTTTGTCCTTAAATATAAAAACCTGAAGGGTTATAAAGTACCCTATATCCCCGGATGGGACTGTCACGGACTTCCAATCGAGCTGGAAGTGTCAAAAAAGTTCAAAGATCAGGCGCTTCCCGTGGGAGAGTTCAGGAGAAAATGCAGGAACTATGCCTTGAAGTTTGTTGAAAAACAGACAAAGGACTTTAAACGACTGGGGATCTTCGGGGACTGGGAGAACCCTTACCTCACAATACATCATGAATATGAAAAAGGCATTGTGGAGATCTTTAAAAAACTGGTCCTTGACGGATATATTTTTAAACAGAAAAAACCTGTATACTGGTGTCCCAGCTGTGAGACAGCTCTTGCGGAAGCTGAGATAGAATACCATGATCATAATTCGCCTTCGATATATGTAAAGTTCCGTGACACCGTGGAAGAGGATACATATTATATCATCTGGACCACCACACCATGGACTCTGCCTGCTAATGTGGCAATAGCACTACATCCCGATTTTGTATATGTAAAAGTAAAAGTGGGGGATGAGACGTGGGTAATAGGGGAGACTCTTCTTGAAACAGTAATGGAAGAGACCGGCGTGGATGAATATAAAGTGATCCAAAAGGTAAAAGGGAGCGAGCTGGAAAAACGCGAAGCGCAGCATCCTTTTATAGAAGAACGAAAAAGCCTGATCGTCCTGGCTGACTATGTGACAGACGACGCAGGGACAGGCTGCGTCCATACGGCTCCGGGACATGGACAGGATGACTATATCACAGGATTGAGATATGGGCTGCCTATACTCAATCCCGTTGATGACACAGGCAGATATACAGACGAGTTCAGTATGATGGAAGGCGTCCATGTGTTTGACGCCAACGAAAAAGTGATGGAACTGCTGAAAGAGAAAAATGCTCTGGTATTTACAAAAGAGATATCTCACTCTTATCCCCATTGCTGGCGCTGCAAGAAGCCTGTGATATTCCGGGCCACTGAACAGTGGTTTGTCAAGATAGATCATAACGGATTGAGGAAGAATATAGTAGACGAGATCCGAAGGACACGCTGGATACCAGACTGGGGTGAGAACAGGATCACAGGCATGGTCCAGGACAGACCAGACTGGTGCATCTCCCGTCAGAGGAGCTGGGGTGTTCCCGTGGCGCTGTTCAGATGCCCTGAGTGCGGTGAATACGCTGTGGACGAAGAGATACTTCAGAAAACCGTTGATTTTATCGGAGAGCATGGATCAGACGGATGGTTTGTCAAAGGGTCTGATGAGATATTGGACGGGCTTAACAGCTGCCCCTCATGCGGACACAAGGGGCTGGACAAAGACATGAACATACTTGATGTGTGGTTTGAATCAGGATCCAGCTATAAAAGCGTCGTTGAGACAAGGCCTGAGCTTGATTATCCAGCCGATCTCTATCTGGAAGGATCAGACCAGCATCGCGGATGGTTTAACAGTGCCATCACCCTTTCAACAGCTGAGAAATCAATGGCTCCATTCAAACAGGTGCTAACACACGGGTTTCTTGTGGATGGACAGGGCAGAAAGATGTCAAAATCCCTGGGCAACGGCATCGATCCCCAGGAGATAATCGATAAATACGGAGCGGATGTACTGAGGTTATGGGTGGCTTCCGAAAATTACAGGAACGATGTGCCTATATCCAATGAGATATTGAAAAGAGTGGCGGAGGCTTACAGGCGGATAAGGAATACCCTGCGCTTTATGCTGGGTGTGCTTAACGGATTTGATCCTTCCAAAGACATGGTGGATTATAAAGATATGCCTGAGATAGACAGATATATGTCATTGCGTCTGGATGAACTCATAGAGTATGTGGATAAGGCTTATGATGATTATGAGTTCCACAAGGTCTTTCATTCAATACATAATTTCTGCGCAGTGAAGTTGTCCTCGTTTTATCTTGACGGCTCAAAATCCATATTATATGCAGACGGAAAAGAGTGGGTGTCAAGAAAATCGACGTTGACTGTTATTTGGCGCACACTGAACGCCATGGTGAGGATGATCTCACCTGTCATGCCCTTTACATCGGAAGAAGTGTGGGGGTATATGAACGCCATCAAAGAAGATGCAGCGAGTGTGCACATGTCATCATGGCCTGAGACCGAAGGGTCTCACGAAGAGGGTCTTCTTGAGGAATGGGAACAGCTTGAGAATATCAGGGATGACATCAGAAAAGAGCTGGAAGCAAAGAGGACATCCGGTGAGATAGGCCATTCTCTTGACGCAGTGGTGGATTTGTTTTCAGACGATGAGAGTGTCCGCGCTTTCCTGGAAAGCCATGGGGATGATATTAAACGGATGAATATAGTGACAGAGGTGAGGATAAGTGATGACGATGATATGTCCGTCTGTGAAAAATATCCTGAAGTAAGATTGAAAGCTAAAAAGTCTCCCAGCAATAAATGCGAACGGTGCTGGGAATATTCAGATACCGTAGGACAGGACAGCAGGCATCCTGAACTCTGTTCAAGATGTGCGGAAGTAATATCTTCAGAAAGCAGGTAGTTTATGAAAAAGGATAAACTTGAGATCTTTAAAAGGTATTTGCTCGATCTGAAAGAGAGTATAATAAACGATCTGGGTTCCATAGAGGACCAGCATATCCATCATAGCGGTAAAAGCGAGAATGGAGAAGCTGCGTATCCTGTGCAGGCGTCTGACCTTGCGGATATGATCAATGAGGCTGAACTGGGATTCAAGTTGAAAAATTCCGAAGAAGTGCTTCTCGCCGCCATCGATGCCGCGCTGAAAAGAATAGAGGAGGGCACTTACGGGATATGCCAGGACTGCGGCGCCCGTATCCGGGAAGAGAGGCTTAAGATCATGCCGTATGCAGTACGGTGTATTAACTGTAAGACTGAATATGAAAAGAATAAGTAGATTATATCCTGCGATTACAGCTTTTATATGCGCTGTGGCGGCAGATATAGTTACAAAAGCGATAATATCTGCAAAGATGGTCATGTATCAGACCGTGCCGGTTGCAGGTGATGTAGTCAGACTGACCTATCTCAAAAACAGCGGCATGGCCTTCGGTATGTTTCACGGTTTTCCACACGCCATGCTCATCGTGACGCTTCTGGCAGTGGTGCTTATCTGCGTGAAGTTCAGGAGCCTGGGTGACCAGACTGCCGTTGTAAAAGCCGCTTACGGTATGATATTGGGTGGAGCCGCGGGAAATATAATCGACAGGCTCCGGTTCGGGGCGGTCAGGGATTTTATAGATGTCGGAATAAACAGCAGATACAGATGGCATAATCCTGCTGATTTTTTTGTACAGGGAAAAAAGCAATAAAGAGGTGAAGGATGAAAACGTTTAAGGGGCATTCCATAATATCACTGGGGGATATGAAGAAGGAAGATCTGCTTTATCTCATGAAGATAGCAGGTGAAGTGAAAAACAGGAAGCATACAGATTTTTTAAAGGGTAAAGTGATCGCTTCTCTTTTTTTTGAGCCTTCTACAAGGACACGACTCTCTTTTGAATCAGCCATACTGCGTCAAAAGGGCACAATACTGGGCTTCTCATCGGCAGATACCTCTTCTGTGAAAAAGGGAGAGACCCTTACAGATACAATAAAGACAGTCACCGGGTACTGTGATGCCATAGTGATGAGACATAGCATAGAGGGCGCTGCACGGCGGGCAGCTGAGGCTGCCGATGTGCCTGTGATCAATGCAGGTGACGGTGCCAATCAGCATCCCACGCAGACTTTTCTGGATATATTTACCATGATGGAGAAAAAAGGTTCCATTGACGGCAGGAAGATAGGACTCATGGGAGACCTGAAATATGGAAGGACAACACATTCGCTCCTGGTGGCGCTGTCGTTCTTCGATGTGGAACTTGTGTTTATCTCTCCTAATGAGTTGAAGATGCCCCAGTATTATCTCGATTTTCTCGCCAGTAAAAACGTAAAGTTCACCGAGACTGCGTCTCTGGATTCCACAGCGGGCGACCTGGATTTTCTTTACTGCACAAGGATACAAAAAGAGAGGTTTTTCGATCCCATGGAATATGAGAGAGTCAAAGGTTCATATGTCATCGACAAAGACGCCATATCCTGCCGGGGGGATGAAACATATATAATGCATCCGCTGCCCAGAGTGGATGAGATATCCGCCGCCGTGGACGGAGACAAACGGGCTATATATTTTGAGCAGGCTCATAATGGAGTGCCAGTGCGGCAGGCTCTGCTGGGCCTGGTGACCGGCGCCATAGATTAAGGAGGGGCAATGGGTTCAGAGCGTAGTTATAAAGTATTCAAGATCGAGGAAGGTACTGTGATCGATCACATACCGTCTCCTAAAGGGCTTCTAGTACTGGATATCCTGGGACATAAAAATGAGGGTATCATATCCATTGGCCTGAATTTTGAGTCTGAACGGACGGGAAAAAAAGATCTTATAAAATTTGAAAATAAGATAATCGATAAAGAAGAGACAGATAAGATAGCGCTTATAGCACCCAAAGCAACCATAAATATCATAAAGGGCGGTAAAGTCGTAGAAAAAAGAGCGCTGGATGTACCGGATTCCATCAAAGGATTTTTGCGCTGCATGAATCCCAACTGCGTCACAAACAGAGAAGAGATCGTTACTTCGTTTGATGTGATCGATAAAGAGACGGTCAAGGTCAAATGTGAATATTGTGAACGTGTATGGGAAATCACTTCAAATATGGTCGGGAAAGGCCTGAAATGAAAAGCAATATATTTAAGGAACTGGAGTATAATTTCAGACTATTTTATTCTATGCTTTTTAAATACGGAAGATCACGTATATCAGAGTTCGGGATATCCGGGTCTCAATTCAATATAATAGTGGCTGTCTATTTTCACGGACCTCAAAGCCTGAAAGACCTGTGCGAACACCTGATGCTGGCTCCCAGCACGATATCTGAGATGATAGTCAGGATGGAGGACTCGCAGCTTGTCATCAAGGAAAGGGATACGGAAGACAAAAGACGTATCGTAAGCGGACTGACTGAAAAAAGCAGGAAGATCGTCGAGGAGGTCATAGAAGCAAGAGTGCAGTATGTGAAAAAACTGAGCTCCATGATCGATGAAGATACTCTGCATGTTGTATCTGACACTCTCTCCAAAATGCTGGAATGTCAAGAATAATCCTGGATCCGGGAAAAAACTGTGGCGGGGATCCTGCCATCCAAGGCCTTCTGGGTCGTTTTCCATTCAAATCAACGGAATATTATAATAATCTTATCCGGAAAATGGATGACAACGATCCTGTCTACAGACAGGTCTATCCTTCAGCGGAGGAGACAGTGGACCATGGTCTGGACATGGACCCTTTCTGCGAGGAGGAGAAGAGTCATACGGCAAATTTGATCCATAGATATAAAAACCGCGCTGTGCTTATAACCGGCAATAACTGCGCTGTCCACTGCCGTCACTGCATGCGGAAGAGAAACTGGGTGAAAAGCCCTTATGTCATCTCTTCAGAAGAGATAGACCACGCTGTTGAATATTGCAGAGAGAATAATATTGAAGACGTTATCATCTCAGGCGGAGATCCCCTGATGATCCATCGTGACCTCCTTGAAGAGATCCTGATGAAGATGCAGACTGTCCAGTCACTGCGTTTTATCCGTATTGGAACCCGTCTGCCTGTGACCGATCCCGAGAGGATAGATGCTCATATGCTGAAGATCATGAGTAAAGTACCTGGCCTTCTTCTCATGACACATTACAACCATCCTGTGGAGATAACCGGGATATCAATGGAAAAGATCCGTATGATAAGAAAGAATGCCATGGTCCTGAACCAGTCTGTGCTTCTTAAAGGGGTAAACGATGATGAAAAGATCCTGGCTGAACTGTTTATGAACCTTGTTGGAAACGGTATCAAGCCCTATTATCTCCATCAATGCGATCTTGTGAAGACTGTTACCCATTTCTGGGTGGAACCGCCAAGGGCCCTTGAGATACTAAGGAAAGTAAGGCGGAGGATCTCTGGTCCGGCTATGCCTTTCTATGCCATCGATCTTCCAGGGGGAAGGGGTAAAGTCCTCCTGGGACCGGAATACAGACTAGAAGCAGTCAAAGGGGGGTATCTCTTTTCTGATATGGACGGAAATAAGGTTGTTTATGGCTATACAAAAAAATGAATTGCGGCGCAGACTGCTGAATGAGAGAAGACAGCTCAGTGATGGTTCAGTAAAAGATCTAAGCCTGCGGATAATGGAAAGGTTCTGTTCAACGGACTTCTTTAACAAAAGTGAGATCTTCCATATTTATTATCCCATCAATAATGAAGTGGATACAAGGCCCCTAATAGAGTTATTATGGCGTCTGGGAAGGCAGGTTGTCATGCCCCGCACCTCTTTTGAACAAGGTACCATTGTAAACTATTCGGTCCATTCTTTTGATGAACTGGTGCCCACCCGTTTTTCCATGCTTGAGCCTGACCCGTCCAGATGTGAAGTCCATGATGCCGTGCCTGATCTTGTGATAGTGCCGGGAGTGGCTTTTTCAATGAAAAAAGAGCGTCTGGGTTATGGAGGGGGCTTTTACGACCGGTTTCTAGGGGAGATCCAAGCCTGGAAGATCGCCTTCGCTTATGATATGCAGGTGAAAAGTACCTTGCCAGTGGAAAAACATGATATACTCATGGACGCAGTCATAACAGAAAACAGTATAATTCATTGACACCGTCCCGCTCCGTGATATTCTAACAAAGTTAGCCTTGGTGATGTTGGAGGTGTCATGTATAAATACAGAGTGATATACGGTGATACGGATCAGATGGGGGTCATGTACAACGCAAACTATCTGCGCCTTTTTGAGATAGGCCGTAATGAATATTTCAGAGAGCTGGGGAAGTCCTACAGGGATCTTGAGAGTCAGGGCATTTATCTGCCTGTTACAGAATCATACTGCAAATATATAAAGCCGGCCCGGTATGACGACATCATAGATATACATTGTGAGATGGAAATAATCAGCAGAGCCTCTATGAAATTGAGATATGAATTGTTTATAGACGGGAACAGGATAGCCGAAGGATACACTGTACATCCATATATGCGGGACAGCGGCAGACTGATGCGGCTTGATGAAAATGAACTGGAAAAATATTTCGGGTGGAAGAATGAACTGGATTGAGAAAGAGAAGACGGATTCCACCAATAATCTCCTCTATGGTATGATCAAACAGGGGAGATGCGCCTTTCCAGCTGTTGTCATCGCGGAGATGCAGACCAGCGGAAAAGGGCGCCGTTCCAGGAGATGGCATTCTGAAAAAGGAGGACTCTATTTCAGTTATTGTCAGGGTGCCGTTGAGTTTCAGGATATTTTGATACAACCCTTGAAGATCGCAGCCGCTATACACCGGTATATCGTCAGGGAGACATCCATGGAAGGTTTTTTCGTCAAGTGGCCTAATGATGTCTATTACCGGGATAAAAAGATCGCAGGGGTACTCTCCAAGACCCTCTCTTCCGCAAACGGAAATTATGTGGTCACTGGCGCCGGCGTGAATGTGATGAACTACCCACCCATTGAAAAATCAACAAACATTAGGGAGATCTTTCCGGAGTGGGAAAAAAGCCCCAGGGAGATGGCCGCGGAAATATTAGCCATAGCGGAGACTTTTACAGAAAGAAAAGATATCGTAGAATATATAAACAGTAACCTGTGGGGAAAGGATGCTGAAAAAAATGTCCTCATCGAAGGTGAAGAGATAAGAGGAATAATACGGGGGATGGGGATGGACCTGGCCCTGGATGTTGAAACAGACGGGATCGTAAGAAAGATCATGATGGGGGAAGTATTATGAAGGAGGATACTGTGAAGAAATTGTCCAAAAGCCTTGAAGATTATCTGGAAGCACTCTATATCATATCAAAAAGTAAAAGGGCCGTCCGTGTTAAGGACGTGTCTCAGTTTCTTGATGTAAGAAACCCGTCTGTTTTAAAAGCTATCAGAAACCTTGAAAATGCGGGACTGGCGAGACATGAGCATTACGGTTATATAGAACTCACCGCTGAAGGGTATGAATATGCGTCAAGGATATATAAAAAGCATATACTGATAATGGAGTTTTTTGTAAATGTGCTGAAAGTGCCTGAAGATATCGCAGAACAGGACGCATGCAAGATGGAACATTTCCTGCATAAGATAACCATTGAAAAAATGGAAGAGTATCTGAAAATGGCCACTAAGGCTGACTGATAGATTTAACTTGCTTTCCGGGTAAATCTGTGTAATATTCCTCCTATGCGGAAAGGCTATATAATAACAGTGGACGGTCCCGCCGGTGCGGGTAAAAGCACAGTCGCAAGACTTGTGGCAGAAAAGGCTTCGTTCCTGTATCTTGATACAGGGGCCATGTACCGGAGCGTCGCTTACCTGTCAGGGAAAAACGGACAGAAGTTTTCCGCAGTCGCAGAAGACCTGGTTTTCGATATTATCTCACAAAATGATGCAAAACGTATTATCGCCAACGGCATGGATGTCACTGATAAGATCAGGACACCTGATGTCGATTTTTCTGTCTCCGCTGTGGCAGATGACATGGATGTACGGAAGATCCTTGTCGCCAAGCAGAGGGAGTTTGCCCGGGGGCGGAACGTAATACTTGACGGACGGGACACGGGGACTGTGGTCTTTCCCGACGCTGACCTCAAGTTTTATCTGGATGCATCAGTTGAAGTCCGAGCAAAAAGACGTTTTCTGGAACAGAAAGACGGCCTTGTGTCTGAGGAAGATATCGCAAAAGATATCATCAGGCGCGATCATGCGGATAAGAACAGGGCATGGGGAGCGCTGAAGGTTCCACATGACGGGATTATTATCGATACAGGCAATATGACCATAGAGGAGGTTGCAGACGAGATACTCTCTCATGTTGAAATGTAATGAAGGTTAAATATTTATTTATTTTAGTGAACCAATATCTTATATCCGTCATAGTCATACCCGCTCTTTTTATCCTTTTTGACATAAGGATTAGACTGAAGGGGCGGATATATTTCAAAGGGGCATCTG
>CAZGIO010000011.1:0-8576 GCA_964525975.1 uncultured bacterium | reverse complement strand
CCGATATTGGGAGTCTTTATTCAAAGGGCTGTATCCATCATCGCGAAAAAAGAGCTGTTCTCTAATCCGTTAATGTCTCTGCTTATCAGAGGGCTGGGAGCTTTTCCCGTAAACAGGCAAGCCTTGGATATGGTCAGCATCAAAAGGATGAGCCGGGTGCTGGAAGACGGTAAAAGCCTTTTGATCTTCCCCGAAGGCACACGCTCCAGGACTAATGAGGTCAAAGAGGGGAAAGCGGGTGTGGGTTTTATCCTGAACAGGAACAAGGAGAGCTCTGTGGTCCCTGTGCGGATAATCATAGAAGAAAAGGGCACACTGGGAAGAAAACGTTTCAATATTATCTTCGGCGGCGGATTCTGCATCAATTATTCACTGCTGAATGAGATCAAAGATAAAAAAGAGAGATATGCGGCTATAACCCGTATTGTGACAGAGAATATCAGGAGACTGGGATGAATATACAAGTGTCACAACATGCGGGATTCTGTTATGGGGTAAAGAGGGCTATGGATATTATTGGGAAGCTTGACTTCAGCACAGGGTCTCCGGTCTATTCATACGGTCCTGTCATTCACAACGGTCCGGCTATTGAAAGACTGAGGAGCAAAGGGGTCACACCCATAGAGGACCTTTCAACCCTGAAGCCGGGAGAAACCCTCATAACAAGGACTCACGGAGTGGTCAGGGGGCTGAGCAGTCAACTTGCGGCCAGGGGTATAAAGATCGTCGACACCACCTGCCCGTATGTGCAAAACGCTCAGAACAGAGCCAGGTATCTTTATGAGGAAGGCTATGATGTTTATATATTCGGGAACCCTGAACATCCCGAAGTGAAATCGATAATCAGTTATACCGAGGGAAAAGCGGAGATAATAAGGGACATACAAAGTCCTCTTCCCGAAACTGCTGAAAAATGCGGTTTGTTGTCACAGACTACCAATAACAGAGAAGAATTTTCAACAGTATGCAAAAGATTATCCAAAAGAACCAAGGAGATGAGAGTCTTCAACACAATATGTGATTCGACATTTCAGAGGCAGGATGACGCTGTGAGGATTGCCTCCAGCGTGGATTTTATGATCATCGTCGGTGGAAAAAACAGCGCCAATACAACAAGGCTGTTCCAGCTTACATCGAAGATCGTACCTTCTGTACATATTGAAAGCTCAGAAGAACTTAGAGTTGACGAACTGAGAAAGTATGATACAATCGGGATAACTGCGGGAGCTTCAACACCCGATTTCAGTATCGGTGAAGTAATAGATATTTTAAAAACCGTATAGTGGGGGGTAAAAAAATATGGATGAAAACATGAAAAACGAAGGATTCGAAAACGAAGAGATGAACATGGAAGAGCTCTATGCTGCTTCGTTTAAGGATCTGAAACCCGGTACCGTTGTGGACGGTATCATTGTGAAGATCATGGGTAATGAAGTGCTCGTTGATATCGGCTATAAGGCTGAGGGCATTGTGCCTCTTAACGAGTTCCACAATTCAGATGAGTTGAATGAAGGCGATGAGGTAAGGGTTCTTCTTGAATCCACAGACGATCAGGAAGGGCTTGTAAAGCTCTCAAAGATCAAAGCTGACTACATCGAAGCCTGGGGTGTCCTTGAAGACCGTTTCCATAGAGACGAGGTCATCGAAGGATACATCAAAAAACGCGTTAAAGGCGGATTTATTGTCAACATAGGCGTTCCCGCTTTCCTTCCCGCTTCACAGCTTGATGTGAAACTCGTCAAGGACCTGGACGCATTTGTGGGACAGAAGATCGAGATCAAGATCCTGAAGATGAACAAGAAAAGAAGGAACATCGTTGTCTCACGCCGCGTGATACTTGAAGACCAGATGAAAAAGATGAAAGAAGACATCGATAACAAGATCCATGTGGGAGCGGTCCTGCCTGGAAAAGTCAAGAACATAACGAATTTCGGAGCATTTATCGATCTGGGCGGCATTGACGGACTCCTCCACTTGAATGATATAAGCTGGAAGAAGATCAACCATCCCGGTGATGTGCTTTCTGTGGGCGAAGACCTCATGGTGAAAGTGCTTGATTATGATGAGAAGAACAACAGGATATCTTTAAGCAAAAAAGACCTGGAAGACAATCCCTGGGATGATATTGAGACTAAATACAAAGACGGCGAGATCGTGGACGGCAAAGTCGTATCCATCGTCGAATATGGCGCATTTGTCGAGATAGAGCCCGGAGTGGAAGGACTTGTGCATATATCAGAGATGTCATGGGACAAAAATCTCAAGACACCTTCTCAGATCATCAACGAAGGCGAAGAGATCAAAGTGATGATCCTCAAGATGGATGCCGGCAACAAGAAGATATCTCTCGGTATCAAACAGGTGGACGGTGACCCGTGGGATAAACTTAAAGAGGATTTCCATGATGGCGATGAGATCGAAGGTACCGTAAAGAACCTTACAGATTTCGGCGCTTTCGTCGAGATAGTGCCCGGCGTTGAGGGCCTTCTCCATGTGTCTGATATCTCATGGGACCGTGTTGAAAAACCCCATGATGTGCTCAAGGTGGGAGAGACAGTCAAGGTCAAGATACTCAAGATAAACGAAGGCGAAAGAAAAGTGGCCCTTGGAATCAAACAGACGCTCCCCAATCCATGGGATGAAGCAATGGGTGATTATAAGACAGGGGACATCGTGAATGTCAAAGTATCCAAGATCACAAAAAACAGTGCCATATGCACATTGGAAAACGGGATAGAAGGATTCCTTCCCATTTCTCAGATCGATACCAAACGCATTGATAAGATCGAAGATTATATCAATGTGGGTGACGACGTAGAGGTCAAGATCACTAAGATCAGCAAGAACGACCGTAAGATCGACTTGAGCATCAAGGCGATCAAACAGGATACTGAGAAAGAAATACTCCGCGAGATGAAGGGTGAAGCAGAAAACAACAACATGGTATCACTCAAAGATGTGATCGAGAGTTCCATGGCGGAAAACGAAGAAGAGAAAGAAGAAGAGTAATCCATAACGATTGGATAGCGGGGGCTTAGGCCCCCGCTTTTTAAATATGGATACCGTTCGACTGCTTATCAGTGAAATCAATGAGAAACTGGGTAAACCTGAGATAGAACTCCATTACAGTTCACACTGGCAGCTTCTGGTGGCTGTCATCCTGTCAGCTCAATGTACAGATGAACGTGTCAATAAAGTTACAGAAATACTCTTTGAGAAATATCCGAATATAGGAGATTATACGGAATTGACTGCAGAAGAGCTGGAAAAGATCATATATTCAACAGGTTTTTATAAAAACAAATCAAAAAATATTATCAAAGCCGCTCAGCATATTTGTGAAAAACACGATTGTGTCATACCTTCACAGATGGAGTCCCTTGTGAAGGTCCCGGGGATCGGACGAAAGACAGCTAATGTCCTGATATCTGCCACAGAAGAAGAACCAGAGGGCATAGTGGTTGATACACATGTGAAGCGTGTGTCAAAAAGACTGGCTATGACAAAACATGACGATCCGGTGAAAATAGAAAAAGACCTTATGGCTTTAATACCAAAAAAGGACTGGAAAACCATCAGTATGGGTGTTGTGCTTTTTGGACGATATATATGCAAATCAAGGAAGCCCCTTTGCGACAAATGCGGGTTGAAAGACCATTGTCTATATTATGAGAAAGAAAAAAGATAAACTGATCCTTATATCTGTCATGATCCTGCTGATATCGCAGGTGATATCAGCAGACGCTCATATCCCAAGGCGTTCCATTGTGACACATGTCTTTGACGGTGATACCATACGTCTTATTGACGGCAGTTATGTAAGGTTTATTGGTGTGGACACCCCTGAAAAAGAGGAAGAGTATCAGAAAATAGCGCGAGACTATGTCGCAGTACGTCTGCTTGGCATGATCGTCGACATCGATTACGACATTGACAAAGTCGATGATTACGGAAGACGGCTTGCATATGTATATTATTATTCTGCGGGAGGAAAGTCCATGATCAATATGGAACTGCTGGAACAGGGGTTGGCTCATGTTTATGTCAAGGGGGGGAACTGCGCATATCTGGAACCCATGATAAAGGCTCAGAGGAGTGCCATGATGAGAAAGATAAACGGCTGGCTTATCTGGCTTCAGGACACAGAGCGTGAGTATGTGTCGTCTGTGAACTCTCATATCTTCCACCGGGGAAGCTGCAGATGGGCACGTCTGATCAGCAGAAAAAACAGACGTATATATTTTTCTAAATGGGACGCGTACTGGGAAGGTCTCTCGCCTTGCAGGGGGTGCAGGCCATGAAAGCGTTCATAAGCGGAGCCTCTACTGGTCTTGGTTTTTCCATGGCCGAGGTCCTCGCCCGAAAAGGGTACAGCCTTATTTTGACTTCAAAAGACAGGGAGCGGCTGGAAAACGCTTGTGGAAAGTTGAGAGTCCATGGAAATCCCGTGACCGGGTATACAGCTGACCTCACAAAAGAGGGAGAGATAGAAGAACTGTTCAATAAGATCGCCAGGGAAGACATAATGCCGGATGTATATATTAATAACGCAGGATCGGGTTTTTACGGACAGTTCAGAGAGATGGACATCACGACTGCTTCAGGGATCATAAGATTAAATATCACAGCTGTCACCAGGGCCATGAGATATGAACTTGGACTCCTGGGTTCACATGGGCATATTGTCAACATCGCTTCAACTGCTGCGTTTCAGCCGGGGGCTTATTCCGCTGTATATTATGCCACGAAGAGTTATGTGTATAATCTGACCAGAGCAGTTCAGCGTGAAAACAGGGAACGAGGTTTGAAGATAACCGCAGCATGTCCGGGCCCCACATCAACGCCGTTTCATGAAAAAGCTGGTATCGGAGGAGCAAAAGAGGGATATGCGATGGATCCTTTGAAAACTGCTGATATTATCATAAAAGCCATGGAGAAAGGCAGAAAAGTCATCATACCGGGATTCAGGAACAAAGTGCTGGTGTACGGGAGCAGGATACTCCCCCGTACACTCATTGAATATATTATCGGGCGTTTTAACAGAAGACGCCTGGAGATCTAATATCTGTCATATTCTTTGGAAAGTATATCTTTGATGGCTTCAACTGCAGATGCAAGGGGCAGACTTTCCGAATCACGATTTCCTCTCCGCTTGAATTCAACTATGCCGTTGTCAATATTTTTTCTGGAAACGATGAGCCTGAAGGGTATGCCCATGAGATCGGCATCATTGAACTGTGAACCGGGGCTTTCATCTCTGTCGTCGAAGAGCACGTCAATACCCTGTTCCATAAGGTTCAGATAGAGTTTCTCAGCTTCCTGCTTTACTTCTTCGTCCTTGAGTTTAAGGGCATTGAGATGGACTTCAAACGGTGATACCGTTAAGGGCCATATGGGGCCGTATTTATCATGGTTGTCTTCTATGATAGTGGACATGAGACGTCCCACGCCGATGCCGTAGGATGCCATTATCATGGGAACTGCACGGCCTGAGTCGTCAAGATAGACGGCATTCATAGGTTCAGAGTATTTTGTGCCCAGCTGGAAGATATTGCCGATCTCTATGCCGCGGGTCACTTCAAGGGGTTCGCCGCATATGGGACAGAGGTCGCCTTGTTCCACACTGTACAAACCAGCTCTCTCATATTCACAGTGAAGGTCTCTGGAGGGTTTGAAACCGGAGAGATGATAATCCTCTTCATTGGCGCCGCAGATGTAATACTCATCCATGTCGACTGATTCATCAATGATCAGTCTGAAACCGTCTGAATCCAGACCGTATGGAGACGCGTATCCGGGCACTGAGCCGATACCTCTGATATCTTTTTCATCTGCGGGAAGCAAGTCTTCGGTCTTGAGATAGTTTCTCAATTTAGTCTCGTTCAGTTCTCTGTCTCCTCTGATGATCACAAAGACAATATCAGATCCTGTCTTGTAAAAGAGAGCCTTTAATGTATTGCCTGTCTCGATGCCCAGATAGTCGGAAAGGGCGTCTATGGTCTTAGCTCCCGGAGTGCTGACCTTCTCAAGTTTTTCCCGGATAGTGCCTTTTACTCCAGGCACACGGCATTCTGCGATCTCCTTATTGGCTTTATAGTCGCATTTGGAACAGAGGATGAGCGTATCTTCCCCCATCTCGTTCACAGACATGAACTCGTGGGAGATGCCGCCGCCCATGATGCCTGAATCAGACTTGACAGAAACAAAATTTTTGAGCCCGGACTCTTTGAAGATCTTATCATAGGCATCATGCATCACTGAATAAAATTCGGAAAGAGACTCTTCATCACTGTGGAATGAGTATGCGTCTTTCATTGTGAATTCTCTGACACGTATGAGACCGCCCCGGCTGCGTGCTTCGTCCCTGAACTTGGTCTGGATCTGATAGATCATGAAGGGAAGCTGCTTATATGATGATATTTCGGTCCTTACAAGGTGGACCGCCGCTTCTTCATGGGTCATGGCAAGTACATTGTCCTTGCCGGCTCTGTCTGTGAACCTGAGGAGGGACTCATCGATGGAACTGTATCTCCCTGATTCCTTCCAGAGTTCCGCCGGATGGACAACAGGCATGGATACTTCCTGCCCCCCGCATCTGTCCATATGTTTCCTAATAATATTTTCAATCTTGTTTTTTATTCGTTCTCCGAGGGGAAGGAAAGAGTAAGTCCCTGAAGCCAGTTGACGTATATATGCTCCTCTGATAAGGAATTTGTGGCTTACCATCTGTGAATCTTTGGGGTCTTCTTTCAACCGTTTCCCGACCATATTGCTTAATCTCATAAAACCTCCTCGATTGTGTGAAAAATATACCTTATTGAGAGCTGATTACAAGCTTAATCTTTTTTAGTGAGTGTCCTTTCAAGTGTGATGTCCGGAGAAAATGACTCAAGAACGGCTTTCTCTATCACTCCTTTGTCGCTGATAATGACAAGAGCGGAGCCTGAGTTCCAGTAGAGTTCCTTGAGAAGAAAATCGTCGTAACGCTTTTTTACAGCAAAAAAGGGCGTGATGTTTTTAAAAGAAAACAGATATGAATGGCCGGATGAAGAATATCCCCCGTAACGCACAAAGACATGCCAGAGCGTATTGCAGGAGACAGAGACGAATGCCATATCCTCACGGGGAAGCTCTGATGAGAGGAGATCGAGTATGGAGAAGAGGGTGTGAAGGTTTTCATGGTACAAGACCGGGCGGGATGTGATGTTCAGACCTGAAAAAAAGTGATCCAGGTGATAGCTTCTGACGCCGTTCCGGTTGAATATCTTTTCAAGAAGAAGAGGTGTATGCCTGTGAACTAATGCGAGGTAACGGATGTCCAGGGAGAAAAAAAGCGAAGCTGCTCCCCTTGTCCTGAGATGAAGATCATATGCAGTCACATGTTTTGATCTTTCCACTGAGAGTCCCGCACGGGCGAAGGGAATACCCATGGCAGTGACTTTGTATGAATATGTCTCCGCATGCAGGGAAGAGAGGTGAAAAAGTAAAAGGAGCAATATGATATACCGCTTTGCCATGAAATATGTTAACATCCCGGGGAGATGGTGGAAAGGAATAATTCATTTAATTATTGAAAGCATAAATGTTTTTATATATATTTGAGACGAAGGGAGAAAGTTTATGCTCATTGAAATAATGGTGGGAAAGCTGCATAAGGCAAGGATAACATATGCTCATCTGGATTACGAAGGCAGCATTACCATAGATTCAGAACTGCTGGAGAAATCCGGACTTGTGCCGGGACAGAAAGTCCAGATAGTAAACAAGAACAATGGTGAAAGGATACAGACTTATATCATCCCCGGTGAATATGGCAGGCGGGAGATCGGCCTGAACGGCCCCGCGGCCAGAAAAGGGATGGTTGGCGATGAGATTGTGATCATAGCCTATGGACTGATGACTCCCGAAGAAGCAGAGAACTTTAAACCGAAGATCGTTATACTGGGGGAAAATAACAAGATAACAAGAACTATATGATGATACGGTCTTTAACTTGTCTCATCCTTTTTTTTATGCTCCTTGGATCCGAAGCATTCAGCAGCATAGGCGATTTGAAAAAAGCCGTGGATAATGAACCTGAAAACAGCCGGCTACTGTCGGAGCTTGCTCATGAGTATTTCAAGGAAGGCTATTATACAGATGCCATAGGAGCGTTGAAACGGATCATCAAGCTCGATAATGAGACCAGCGGTGACATACTGCTCCTTGTCCAGTCCCTGATAAGGAAAAAACTTTACTCAGAGGCAGATTTTTATTACGATATACTGCGTTCTTTTCCTGAAGATGAGATTCCAGGAGACTATCATACAGCTGTAATAATGGGTAATCATTTTTACGGGGACGGAGACTATGAGAATGCACTGGAGTATTTTTCCGATGCATATAAGATGAACAGTGATGATCCTGACATAAACCTGAAGATGGGTATCATACACCAGTCCATGGGGATGGATGAAAAAGCTGTGGGTTTTTTCAACCGGTGCCAGTCTGATTCTGAGACGAGACTGGAGGGGCTGGTAAGATCTTATCACAGGCTCGCAGAGAAGGCTTATAAGCGTGGGGATAAACGCGCCATG
>CAZGIO010000010.1:2408-20337 GCA_964525975.1 uncultured bacterium | reverse complement strand
GGCGGTTGCTTTCTATTTTATTAATCTGAAAAGAGGCATGGCAGGTGATTTTACCTTTAAGCCCCTGTTCCTGAAGCCGGTCTTTAACAGCCATTATAAGTTCATATGGGCCATGGATGTCCTTGCCGCCTTTGTGGCGGGACTCTTCCTCGAACGGCGCTGGCCCTGCAGGAACCTCTGCGTCATAGGCGCTCTCTGCTCCGCAGGCGCGAAGTATTCCAGGCTTCTTCCAGTGGTGGATCTGGATAAGTGCGTCCTTTGCGGAAAGTGCGAGGAGGAGTGTCCCGTGAGGATACCCATAACCGGCCATATAAAAAATGACAGCGGTCTCATCATCAACAGTGAATGCATCCGCTGCGGAAGATGCATCGCCGTCTGCGGGAAAGACGCCGTGAAGTTCCGGTTCGTCTGGAACAGAAAACAGTATGTAAAGGGGCTCAATTGAGAAAGAGCTTCACTGAAAAGCGGGGCATGGACCCTCATGCTGTTTTTTCTTATCCCGCGGGGTAAAAACCGCTTGACAAGGAAAAAGCCCCATGCTATATTCTGTTTCGTCAACTAACAAGGGCGATTAGTTCAGTTGGCTAGAACACCTGCCTTACAAGCAGGGGGTCATAGGTTCAAGTCCTATACCGCCCATACACTATATGGAGTTGTAGTTCAGTTTGGTTAGAACGCCTGCCTGTCACGCAGGAGGTCGCGAGTTCGAGTCTCGTCAACTCCGTTTTTTTTACACTCGTTTTCGGCGGGATAGCTCAGTCGGTAGAGCAGTGGACTGAAAATCCTCGTGTCCCCAGTTCAATTCTGGGTCCCGCCACCTTTTTTTCCTTTTTGTCCTCAGAATACTTGGTTTTTTAATTATTAGGTCTATCCTCTTTACATGAGAAAGATTACTATGTTTCGAAAGACTGTGATCATTTTGGTCTGCGCTTTTGTCGCGGCATCTCTTATCATATTCGGATACCTGTCCAGGGAGCGGGGCAATCCCGTGGAGAACCTGGAGGTTTTTACCTCTGTCTTAAGGGACAAGTATGCTCTTTTCCAGGTAAAAGAGATGGATCCGGATCTCTTTTTTGCAAAATATGCCGGAAAGATAGATAAAGAGAGTTCCGATGACGAACTGTTCCAAGTGATGTCCCATATGATGAAAGAGCTGGATGACAAACATTGTTATATCCACCGGTTCAATGAGATATATTTTTCTGGTTTCGGTTTAGGCCCCATGAACTATCTTCAGCTCACCGCCTTTGATTTCAGAGAAGAGGGCGGCGGTTTTTCACGGAGGAATGTGATAGAGAATTATCTGGAGGAAGATTACCATCACGACCTTAAGATCGTCTCATATCTGCCCCCCATGGGTATAAGACACGTGTTTACCTGGGGAAGCGCAGGGAGGAACTGCGCTTATATCCATATGACGGAGATGTCTTCTGACCACGCCGCGGTACGCAGGGCGCTGAACAAGTTTCTGGAGGGTAGTGCCGGCGCCCGGGGTTTTATTATCGACCTCCGTGACAATATCGGAGGGTATTCACTGCCAGTAAAGATGCTGGCGGAATATTTTACTGATACAAGACATCTATATGCGGTGTCAAGAAAGAGAAAGGGAGACGGCTTGGGGGATCCTGAGTACTGGTATCTCGAGCCCCGCGAAGGAACGTGTTCCCGCAAACCCGTTGTTATTCTCATCAACAGAAACACTCAAAGCGCCGCTGAACTGTTTCTGCTCATGATGAAGGACCTTCCCAATGTCACGATAATGGGCGAAAAAAGCGCTGGTATCTTTGCAGACACGGAAAGGGGTCTGCTCCCCAACGGATGGGAATACAGGATATCGGTAAGGTCCACCGGGGACCGCGATGATATCTCCTTCGAGGGCTGGGGGATCGATCCCGATTTTACAGTCTTCAACAGCGAAAAAGAGATTCGCGGGGGGATTGACAGGGTTCTGGAACGTGCTTTGCAGATGATAGATGAAGCATCTGATTGATGCAAAATATCTTGTAAATATTAAAGGCCGATGATATTATAAACCATGGTTTTGAATGATCTGGGGAATTATCTTATATTCAGCGGGCTGTTTTTTACGGCGTCCTTTGTATTTCTGGTTTTAAAGAAACTTATATGGAAAGTGGCTCCTGTCCTTAAAAAACTGAAGCTTATCAGCTTTTTTCTTATAGTCAGCGCTCTTTATATGGCGTTGAGGATCGTCCCGGTTATCCAGCTGAAAAACCTGGGGACATATTACTATCTTATCATCTGGTTTGTGATCTTTTACAACCTCTTCACTTTTATAGATGAGATATTCTTTGATTACTATCTCATACATAAAAAGAAATATGAAGTGCCGCAGCTCCTGAGGAATCTCATAAAGATCGTCCTTGTATCCCTCTTTGTGGTGTTGTTCCTGGGGAAATATATCCCGAAACTCAGTACCGGTTATTTTGCCTCTCTCGGTGTCTTTTCCATCATACTGGGTCTGGCGCTGCAGTCTCTCCTGGCTGACATATTCGCCGGCATCATTATTTCGGTAAACGCCCCTATTAAGGTGCGTGACTGGGTGCGCCTTGAAGACCATGAAGGCGAGATCGTGGAGATCAACTGGTATAACACAAAGATCCGCACAGTCACCAACGATGTTGTTGTGATCCCCAACGGCGAGATCCTGAAATCAAAGGTGACAAACTATTCCAAACCTGTGAGGAAGGAAAGAGCCATGTTCACCGTGGGCGTCTCATATGACGATCCGCCCCACGCTGTGCGCGCCGCGGTCCATGAGGCTTTGAGAGGCATCAGCCATCTTTCCAGAAAAGAGCAGCCTGAGATCTTTCTCCATGCTTACGGAGATTTTTCCATCGATTATCATGTATATGTCAATATAGAAGGTCGAAACCACATAAGAAAAGTCAGGGACGAGTTCTACAACAATCTTTATTATGTGTTCAGACGCAGGGGGATAACCATCCCCTATCCCGTGCGCACTGTGGAAAACGCGGGAAGCCGGAAAAGCGAGACGCTGCCCAAGCTCAAAAAACCGGCGCTTCTTGATTTTATGGACCGTGAGACATTCAGGACTTTTTCCTCGCTGGGCGAAGTGGCCAGATACGGCGGCAATGAACATATACTGGTGGAAGGCGAGGATGGCCCGGGTATATTCATCCTCATTGAAGGAAAAGTCTCCATCAGAAAGAACGGTAAAGAGATCGCTTCCGCGGCTCCGGGCACCATCATGGGTGAGATGTCACTGGTGCGGGATGAACCTGTTTCAGCCGACTGCGTCACCGCGGAGTCCTCTGTGCTTTTTTTCATGGCTAAAGACGCTTTTTTCAGTTTCATGAAAAAACACAGGGATTTTACCGAAAGGCTCGCTCAGCTTGTGGCTGAACGGGAACTGGAAAATAAGAAGAATGTTTCCGCGACGGAGATCAAGACCAATATTAAAAAGGAGCAGAAGAGGCTCTTTGACAAGATCCTCCGTTTTATGAATGAATAGAAGAGCTGATTTGGGTTTTATGAAGGGGGCTTTAAGCCCCCTTTTTTTTATTCAGAAAAGAATGTCTTGAATGCTTCCGTCATATACCAGTGGTCGTGTATGCCTCCTGTCTCTCTGATGGAATGCATGCCCCACATGGGGTTGCCCACGTCCACGGTCTTTATGCCCAGAAGGGCTGAGCTTACAGGACCGATGGTGCTTCCGGAAGGCATGTCGGAACGGTTGGTCATGCGCTGGAAGGGCACGCCGGCTTTTTCGCATATCTGCTGGAAGAAAGCGGCGGTCTCAGCTGTTGTGGCATATCTGAAATTTGCGTTAAGTTTGATCACAGGGCCTTTGTTGATGCGGGGCGCGTAGGCGGGATCATGTTTTTCCGCATAATTGGGATGAAGGGCATGCGCCATGTCAGCTGAGATCATGAAAGACCTTGCTTTTGCCATGTACATCTCTTCGCTGTCTCCGCCGTATGCGTTCATGAGACGCTGAAGCAGTTCCCCAAGAAACGTGGAATCCGCGCCCTGTCTTGAGGTGCTTCCGATCTCCTCGTTGTCATAGAAGATCCCCACGCAGGTCTTGGGGGACTCTTTTTCAGGCATGGCATTCAGGATGGAATGGCACATGGCAAGGTCGTCCAGTCTGCCGCTTGAGATCATCTCGCCGTGAAGTCCCGCATAAAGGCCCGGCGCTGGATCAAAGAGAAAGAGATCAGCATCCACGATGTCTTCTTTTTTGATGCCTGTCTCTTTTTCAATAGCTTCCATGAGGAGCGCTTCGGGAGCGTCTTCCGTCCCGGCCGCGATGATGGCGGGGAGATGGGTCTGTTTATTGTATTCAAAACCCTTGTTGATCTCTCTGTTCATATGTATCGCCGCATTGGGTATGATGGCCACGGGCTTGTTGAGCCTGATGGTCCTGGAGACAAGGCCGTCCCCCTCTTTTACCATGACCCTTCCCGCCACAGAGAGCTCTCTGTCCAGCCATGTGCTTACAATGGGGCCTCCGTAGACTTCCACTGTGATACGGGCGTAATTGCCGTTTCTGTTCTCGGCTTCATGCTTGATCTTCATGAGAGGGCTGTCTGTATGGGCTCCGATGATCCTGAATCCAGTTTCCGAGGGATTCTTCAGTCCCGCGGCAAAGGCTATGACCGCGGAATCGTTCCGTGAGACGTAGTAACGGCCTCCGGGTTTGATATCCCACCTTGAATCTTCTCTCAGAGGTTTATACCCTTTTGCTTCAAGGTTCTCTATTATGTTTGAAGCTGCATGATATGACGTGGGTGAGCTGTCGATGAAATGCAGCAGATCGTCTGTGAGTTTGTGTACCTTGTCCATATGTCTCCTTTCGTTTACGTGATAATCTTAATGGATGAAAAAAGACGGTCAAGTTAAAAAAGATGAAGGGAAAGGGGCGCGAACGCCCCTTAAGAGATTATTTAGTCTTATCGTTGATGCTTTTTACATTGTCATAGAGTCTGAAAAGCACGATGAGTATTTCAAGCCATACTCTTGTGATAATAGTAGCTATGAGGATGTAAAGCGGTACTCCGATGAGGAGAGCCAGCAGTCCTGAAGCAAATCCGCCTCTGAAACCCTGTACCAGCATAAACAGAGCGCCGATGGCGATGCCGATAAGACTCAGGATGTAAAGAAACTTGATTATCTTTGTTGTGATGAACTCACTGAAAGAAAAATCAAACAACGCACCAAAAAAACCTTTCTTATCCATAGAAAACCTCCGTTAGTTATGATTTTCATATTATACATTAAAACTTCCCTTTGTTCAAGCCGGATGTATAAAGAACTTGATTTTTAAGTTCTCTCCAATACTATTGAAGTGATTGGAGGTTGTTATGAAAAAATCATGGATGTTTATATTACTTGTGGTGCTGGTTTCCTGCACCACGTCTCATAAGTTTTCTTCGCTGGGGAGGGAGTATGACATCGCTCTGTTCGCCGATGAGGGTCTTTATTTCGGATACAGCGGGATCATCGACCGTGAACTTGCCTATCCAGTGGTCTTTACACACACGGAACCTGTGTTTAAAGTGCAGCCCAGAAAAATCGAGGATTTTGTAAATTTCAGCAAACAGAAGAACATCGTGATGATAGACGACCTTTCCACTCCGGACCCTGTCACTGTCTTTGTGAAAGAGGCCCTGGGAGAAAAGATACCAGACGCTGTCTCGACTATCACCGTGGCCCACCAGAAAGATATCTGGATCGAAGGCCAGAGTGTGATCTTCATACTTCTTAACGGAGCGTCGCAGGAGAAGGATAAACTGGCTGCTTCCATCAGGGAGGCCCATGATACACTCTATGAGTATATATCAGAACGTATAGAGGCAGGCGTGGCGGGAGAGCGTATGAAAAAAGCGTTCTCAAAATCAGTGGAAGAGCGGATCGGCCTTAAGGTGAAGATCCCCGCCCGCTATAACCTTTATAAGACAGGGGATGACTTTATCAGTTTCGTCACTCGGGTGCCTGACAGGCTGATTTTTATTACGCAGAAAGATTATGAGAAAAACAGCATATCAAGGGAAGAGCTCATCGAATTGAGGAACAGCTGCACCGCAGAGCATTATGACGGGGACTCGGTGTTTTATGAATATTACAAGTGGGCCCGGGAAGCTCCCGAGGTGAATTATTACCAGGGATACGGCGTTGAGGATTTCAGCGGGGCTTTTGTCTATAAGCTTTACGGGTTGTGGGAAAATAATGAGAACCTTAACGGTGGCCCCTTTGTGACCTATGCGGTGATACAGGAGGGGAAGATCACCCTTTTTGACGCCATGCTCTTTTCGCCCAAAGGCCCCAAATGGCCCTATATGAACAAACTGGATGCTCTTATGAAGCTGAATGTAAAATACATGCTGGAACAGACTGGAGAGTGATGTGAAAAAATTATTAGTGCAGCTGCTGCTGTTTTTAGCCGTTATCCCCGCTGCGGCGCTTACAGGGGGAGAAGAGCTGGTGCTTGACAACCGTTATTTTACCGGCTGGAAGCTTACGGCGGATATGACGGATAATGCCCGTGAGGAGTTCCTTGAAGAGTGGAGCAGGGGGTATGATCTGGACTGGGAAGCCTCTTACGGGGATATTGCAGACAGTCCCGACGCTGAAGGGATCACTTTTATCAATACTCTCTGCCTTCATGATATCGATATCTTTTACGGAAGAGAAGGATTTCCCGAGGGAAGGCGGTCGCTGCTTTTCCAGGGCAATAACTATAATCTTACGTATAATAACACTCTGCTGCAGTCAGACGATTATATTTACAGAAAAGGGTCGTTCAGAGATACATTGAGCGTGTTTGTGAACAAAAAGATAAAGGGCGTGAAGACAGAGGCCTCCTTTTATGTAAAAAGCGGAGAGAATCTCGAGGGGTACGGAACGGAGTTCGCCTTCGGTACAGCCCGTTTTGAGTTTGAGGGAGGCACCAGGATCTCTGTGGGGCAGATATCCCCGTTTTTTAACATATATACCTTTGACAAGCGGAACACAGCGATCCCCGGCATCGAGATCGAGACGGAACTGGCGGGTACAAGAGTCCATCTTGTGGCGGGAAGACCTGACATGCCTCTGGATTTTGTCTCTGACAAGGGAATGAAAAGAGTGAATATTGATGCAGGCCAGTGGTCGCGCCCTGCAGATGTCATATACCATTTTTCCGAACCTTTTAACTATTTCGAGGTCACGGATATCCCCGTATGGGTCTATATGTACAGCGGTGAGGGCGGAGCATCCACAGTGTCTGACATAACGGCGCAGTGTGTGGTGACCCACAGCGATGTGGTGATCCCCTATGACCTGATAACTCCTGAGACTCAGCGCCTGGAGATCGTATACGACAGGGACGGCGGCGCCGCTGTGCAGCAGATGTATATCAATGCGTTTGATTTTCGCCGGGAACTGGTTCCCGGGCTTGAATGCGGCATCTCCTATGTGGATCTTCATAATGATACCCATTCCGTGGAAAACACACCGGGACTCACGGGCCCCTTCGACAGCAACATATGGTCTTTGGACGCGGACTGGAGCCAGGGGGCGTTGTCTCTTAACTGGCAATATGCCGTCTCCAAAGCCGTGCCCGATGACTATTATTATGAGGAACGGGAGAAAGACTTTATTCATCTCATGACATCCGCATATGAGACAGAGTCTCTTTACGCTGAGCTCACTCTCTTCAGGATGGGCGCGGATTACCTGCCCAATATACTTTCACTGCGAGACAAATGGAAACTTTTTGAGGACAGGGATGGTGATTTTCTCTGGAACCATGAGGAAGAGGGGATGCCGTTGGGTACCGAGGGCTTATTCTTCCGCGCCTGGGGTGAATGGCTCATGGAGCATGAGCTCACTCTCTCCTATACAAAAGACCTGAAGAGTGACTATAAGACCAATGACGAGTATTACTCCTATGACAGGTTTTATCTGCCGTATTATTCATCTGTGGGCAATGAACTCTATTATTACGGGGAAGGGATAGATGACGGCCTCAGGACTCTGGAAGTGAGTCTAAGAGAATCTTTTGACGGGGTGACCGCGTCTCTCTCATATCGACGAGAGGAAGACGGGGATCTGGTGGTGACTCCACTGGAAAAAGACACGGTCTCCTGGAGAGGGCGCTTAAGCTATGAGAACAGCCTTTTCTTTCTTGCAGCTGAACATAGACGCAGAACGGATCCTGTCTGGTACGCGCCTCTGGATTCGGCGTTCATGACAGAGGATGAGGATACCACAACTCTCATCCGCGGCAGCTTCAAAGAGAATATTCATGTCTGGTCGGATCTGTTTCTTAAGATAAGAGGGGATTTTGAGCTGACATATGACCGTGACAGCCTGTATGAGGAGAGGGAAAAGATGCTTTTCCGTGAGACTGTGTGCGAGCTGGACTTCAAGGACGGGGACACCGCTGAATATCACTGGACCGCAGAACTTCTTTACCGCATAACAGACGCGACATATGCCAAGATCTCCTATGACAGGGAAGAGTTCAGGGGAGAAAATTCAAGGACAGGGGAGAGTGCCGATTATTTTGCCTATCAGCGCGGTATAAAACTCATGTCGCAGATTGCCAACGGCGCTCTGGATGTCACGGCTTTTTACGATGAATATGAGCTGCGTTTTGATATCCTTGACGCATATGATTTTTCTTATAAAAGAGTGGGGCTGGCAATAACCTGGTTATTCTAACTCCATGCCTGCGATGGAAGCGGCTTTCAGGAGGTCTTCTTTGAAGGCTTCTATGAAAGCTGCGCCGTTGGGGCGTATGAGGAACGAGGGGTGGAAAGTCCCCAGGAGCTTTCTGCCCATGTGTTCTCCCAGGAAACCGTGTTCTTTGGTGATCTTTATGCTTTTCCTGCCTGTAAGTATGGTGCCCGGGACTTTGCCCAGGGTGACAATGACCTGAGGATTGATAATATCAAGCTGTCTCTCAAGGAAAGGCAGACATGCTTCCACTGATTCAGGGGACGGGTTCTCATTGTTGAATGGCCGGCATTTCACAATATTTCCGATAAAGACTCTGTGGCGCCGTATGCCGGTCTCTTCGAGGATCCGTGTCAGGAGTTTGCCCGCGCGGCCCACAAAAGGTTTGCCCGATGCATCCTCGTCTTTTCCGGGGCCTTCGCCCACAAAAAAAAGAGGGGCGTCCAGGGGCCCTTCACCGAAGACAGGGCGGTTTCTTGCTTCACCGTAAGGGCAGATGCGGCATGCTTCCACTTCAGCGGCAAGGTTGTCCATATCATCGGGTTTTTCTTCTCCTGGAGGAAGAAATGATACACCGTTGTACTTCAGCCACTGATCCCTGAAATATCCCATAATCCTCCTTAACGTATAGAGGGAGATTACCTTATTTTCTCCGCGGGTTCAATGAATTACTGCTGATACAGGTGTAAAAAAAAAGCCGCGGCATATAACCGCGGCTTCGGACCTTCCTGAAAAAAGCGTCTATCCCGCCTTGCGCATGGTCTTACAGTTGAGGCTCACTTCTTCTATTGAGCCGGAGATGGAAGAATATTTTTTTGATTTGATGGTTGAATTTGTGAAGACGGCATCGCCGCTCACAGAAGAGCCTGAAAATTCGACGATCTTCGAATCCGTGGTCTCCAGGTCTCCGCTGGTGGATTTGAATGTCATCTTGTCAGTTTCGCAGTGGTATATCTCCACATCGCCGCTTACGGTCTTGATCCGTGTATTCTTAGAATATATGCCGTCGGCCTCGATATCTCCGCTGGTGGTGACCATTTCAATGTCATCAGATCTTGTCTTGTTCAGTTTGATGTCGCCGCTCACTGACCGCGCCCTGAACTCATTTTTCACAGTTACGTTGTTGAGAAAAACATCTCCGCTTGTCAGAACGATGTCCGCGTCTCCGGTTTTTATATCAAACCCCGTGAAATTGCCGCTTGTGCTTACCATGTGGATCTTGTCTGTCCTGATGTCTTTGATCATGACATCTCCTGAAGTGGTGTTAACGGATATCATGTCCAGGTCAGGCACTGTGAATATGAACTTCACAGATACCCGGGTCACTGTGCCTCTGATCTTTTCCTTTACGTTGAGTGTGTCGCCGTCCTGGTCGATGACGATCTTGTAGTTTTTAGTGGGGACATATTTTTTGATGATCTTCAGGGAAGTGTTTTTCCCCGTCCCTTTGTTTATGACCACGTCAGAGGCCACCAGGTCTGTCTTGATGGATCTGACCCCTTCATATGTGTAGTCAGTTATCTCTGTCTTCAAATCTTTGTGTTTTGAGCCTATTTCCACTGTGGAATAGCTCATGGATACGTTCCTGTCATTGATGATGTCGTTCATGGACTCGGTTATCATGTCTATGTTATCAAGGTTCTTGTTAAGGGTCCTGCCCACTATGGATTTTGTTATTTTGCTTATGAGTTTTCCGATGATGCCAAGCTTGATCTCTTCGCCGTCATCTTTTATGATGATACCGTCGTTTGAAAGGTTGACTTTGCTGTTGTTTGAGTTGACCACTATCTCGTTGTCAGATATTTTGACCACATTGTCCTCATCTCTCAGATAGAGGCCGTTTTTGTTCTGTTCGATTACCGAAGTGCCTCCGTCTGTTACGATCTTGATCTCCTCTTTTGAGAAAGTCATGGAAGAATCGTTGTTTTTCACTGTGTATTTGCGTCCTTCTGGAAGCTCCAGTGAGGCGATCACAGTGTCGGGCTCCACGCCGTTGACAGTGATGTTCTTGCCTTTGACATTGACCTGAATTCCTTTGCTGCTGTTGGTCTCAATATCGCTGCGGGAGATGAAAGAGACATCTTCGATAGCGGAGCTGTTTTTGAACATCAGCGTGTAAGTGCCCTTCGAAATCTTTATTTTTGAAGCGGCTGCAGACAATGCTGCTGAGACCGAGAGTAAGATTACAGTTAACAGGATTGTTTTTCTCATATTGACTCCTTTCGTCTTTATATATTGGACAACAGAGTGCTGGGTTTTGTTTCAGGACTTTGAGAGCCATTCTTCAGGAGAGACGGCTGAAGCTCCTTTTCGTATTTCAAAATGCAGGGACGGCATGCCGCTGAGGGCGTCCCTGGCCGTGGCGCCGATGTGCTGTCCGGCGGTTACGACCTGTCCGTCGCGCACTGTGATGGATGACATGTTCCAGTAGACTGTATAGTAGCTGCTTCCGTGGTCTATGACCACCATCATGCCCATGCTCTTATAGTTCTGGGCAAAAACAACCCGTCCCCCCGCCACGGCTTTCACTCCCGCTCCGGGACTGGTCCGGATATCTATGCCGTCGTTTGAAGTGACGGTCTTATAAGTCTTGTCCACCTGCCTGCCGAATTTGGAATAGACGGATCCCTGCGCAGGCCAGATAAGCGCTCCCTTAAGCTGGCTGAACTTGACACCGGACTGATATCTGGACCCCTTTTTCTCCAGAGTCTTGATAAGTCCGTTAAGTTCCTCTTTCCTCTCTTTTAGCTCCCTTATGAGCCGGTCGTAATACTCTTTTTTTGATTGGATGGAGTTCAAGGCGCTTTTCTGTCGCCGCTCAAGCGAGGCGAGCTTTTTCTCAGCGATCTTTCTGTCCAGATAACTCAGCCGGTACTTTTCGTAGGAACGGCTTTTTTTCTGTATCTTCCCCGTAGTGAGTTCAAGGGTCCTGGCATTTTCAGTAAGTATGTAATAGTTAAAACTGCCGATTTGACCCAAAAGAGTGTCTTTGCGCCCGGCGGCCACCGCTGTGGTGAGGGAGGGGCCCGCGCCGCTGCTCTTTCTGCTGACAAAGGAGTTGTATATGACAGCGCCCAGGACTTTTTTGATCCTGCCCTGCTTCTCTTCAAGGTCGTCTATGTCGCTGGAAAGGAGTGATACTTCTTTTTCAAGTTTTTTCATGTTGCGGGACGCTTTGGATTTTTCTTTTGACACGCGGGATATCTTGTCCCGTATCTCCCCCAGTGTGGTGAGGATGGAGCCCTCCTCTTTTCCGAACTGTTTGAACTGTTCCTCGCTCTTTTCAAGCTGTTTCTCTATTTCAAGGAGTTCCTTCTGCTTGTCCCGGATCTGGCTGTCGACATCTCCATGTGCGGCGCAAAAAAAGGCTGTGAGCAGCAGCAGGGAAAACGCGGCTTTTTTCACTTGAGTATCCTGTTGATGGCTTTTTCGGTTCCCAGCAGTGTGAGGAGGATCACAAAACCCGCAGATGTGAGGATCTGTGTTTTGGAGAGGAAGATAAGGCCGGGGATATAGTGTGTGATCCTGCTGAAAGCCTGGCTTATGAGGCCCAGGGACAGAAGATATGAGACCGCGGTGCAGATGACTGTCTCGATATAAAAAGGCGCGCGGATATAAAGGCTTGTGCCACCCACAACTTCCATGATCTCTACTTCGTCGCGGACATTGTATATGGTGGATTTGAAGATGGAGATCCAGAGAAACCAGGAGATGAGAAGGAGAGCGGCTATGATCACAACCAGCGCGTCTCTTGTGAAAGCAAGTCCCCTGTTGAGGATGGAAAGCCACCGTTCGGGGTAGATGACCCTGGAGACCTCTTTCATCTCCTGAGCATCAGCCGCAAGTCTGGCGATGTTGTCCAGCGTCTTCTGAGATAAATTGAGTTTCACGGAGATCGTCGGCGGGAGGGGGTTGTCTTCAAGCATCTCCACCGCAAGGGCAATGTCAGGATCGGACTCCATGAACTCCTTAAGGTTCCTTGTCTCGTCTTTATATGTTATGGAAAGGGCGTCGATGACTTCTCCGGAACTGATCCTCTCTATAAGGGGCTTCATGGCGTCCGCCTTGACGCCTTTTTCAAGTATGAGCTCCAGAGATGCCTGTTCCCTGAAAATATGCACTATCCCCGAGATGTTGTTCCTTACAGTAAGAAGCGTCAGATTCACTGTGATGAGCACAAACATGGAGATGATGAGGTTGATATTGCTGCCTCTGTGGGACAGGACGTTCTTCAGACCCGTCTTCAGGAGAAAAAATATCCTATTCAACGATACTCCCTTCGCTGATCCGCAGCTTTCTGTACGGGTACTTACCGATAAGATTGTAGTCATGGGTCGCCATGATAACCGTGGTGCCCCTCTGGTTGATCTGTTTCAAAATATCCATGATGGTTGAGGCGATCTCAGGGTCCAGATTGCCCGTGGGTTCATCGGCCAGTATGATCTCGGGATCGGTGACAAGGGCCCGGGCTATGGCCACCCGCTGCTGCTCCCCGCCGGATAACTGGTATATGGGCACGTGGCTCTTGGCCGAGATGCGCAGGTCTGAAAGGACTTCGTTTATGCGGCTTCTGGCCTCCCTGGGGCTGAAGCCCACTACGTTGGCCGCCAGGGCGAGGTTGTCGTAAGTGCTTTTCCGCTGTATGAGTTTAAAGTCCTGAAAGATGACGCCCACGCGCTGTCTTAACAGCGCCCGTTTCCTGTGGGAAAACCGTTTGATCCGCCGTCCCTGGACAAAGAGTTCTCCCCTTGTGGGCAGCTCCTCGCCGTAGATCAGTTTCAGGAAAGTCGTCTTGCCGGCGCCGCTGGGGCCTGTGAGAAAAACAAACTCCCCGTCATGTATGATCACAGAAACATCCTTCAGAGCAGGCCATGTCTTCAGATAGGTCTTGTAAAGATGGTTCATTCGTAACATAATTATATGATAACAAATTTTAATCTCCTATCAATGTTAATGTTTGAAATCGGGGGTCTTTTTTATATAATTGTAGATGGAAGGTGGTAGATTATGTATTTTCTGATACTTGCCGGTGGGAGCGGGACAAGGCTTTTTCCCCTGAGCAGGAAAAAATTCCCTAAACAGTTCATGGACCTGTATGGACAGGGGTCTCTTTTGAAGGCCACTGTGGACCGGTGTGCCGGAGGACCCGTAATGATCGTCTGCTCCTCGGAAACGGCATTTCTGGCGGAAAAGGAGGCGGGGCCCGGCGTGCAGGTGGTGAGAGAGCCATTAAGCCGGAACACAGCCCCGGCCATGCTGCTTGGTCTGAGTCATGTGCCAGACGGGAGCATTGTGGCGGTGATGCCCGCGGACCATCACATCGAGGATGGGAATGCATTCAGGAAAGCCATGAAGGTAGCGGAATCCGCCGCCGCTCAGGGGTATATCGCAACCATGGGGATCGTCCCTGCTTATCCTGAGACGGGATACGGGTATATAAAAAAAGGGAAATCCCTGGAAAAGGACCTCTATAAGGTCGAGAGGTTTGTGGAGAAACCCGGGCTCCATGTGGCTCGGCAATTTATGGACTCCGGGGATTACTTGTGGAATTCAGGGATCTTCGTATTTAAAAAAGAGGTGATGCTGAAGGAGGCTTCAAAAGACCGGGAGCTCGGGAAATTTATGACAGATATTGAGACCCTAGGTCCTAGTGCCGCTTACGGGGATATCAAAGGCAATTCCATTGATTATGCGGTGATGGAAAATACTGACAAAGCTGCTGTGGTCAGGGCCGGGTTCCACTGGAGCGATGTGGGGAGCTGGGCTTCGGTGAAATCGATTGCGGAAGAGGACGGAGAAGGCAACAGTGTGCTGGAAGGAAGGCTTACCGCGCTGGAAAGCAGGGGTAATCTTATATGGGCGGAGGATAAGGACGTGGTGCTTCTGGGAGCTGACGGCCTGGCTGTGGTGGATACTCCAGACGTGCTTATGGTGAGCCGCCTTGACAGATCCCAGTCTGTGCGGAAGGCTGTGGAGGCGCTGGATGACAAAAACCCCGCCGCCGTCTCGGCGCACGTGAACGAACAGAGGCCGTGGGGAAGTTTTGAGACCCTGGGGTCTGACACTGGATATAAGGTGAAGAGGATCGCCGTTGATGCAGGGGAAAGACTTTCGCTTCAGTACCATAACAGGCGGACAGAAGACTGGGTCATCGTGTCCGGAGAAGGGGTCATGCATCTTGACGGAGCTGAGTATGGTGTTGCGGCGGGAGACCACGTGCATATTCCCCTGGGCGCGCAGCATACCCTTTCTGCGGTCACAGACGTCGTCTTCATCGAGACACAGAGGGGGGATTACCTCGGCGAGGATGATATAGTGCGGCTGGAAGATAAATATGGGCGCGAATAGTGTGTAAATAATACACAGTGTGTATATATATTGCAATGTGTGTGTAATGTTTACACACACTCTCTGGCATGAAGATTTTCTTAATTTTGTGAATAACTTGTAATCTAATTTTCTATCTTTCTATATATCTATATCTTAGCGTTGCACACATTGTGTGCAACTGATTTTGGCACACCGGTTGCTAATTACTATTGTGTTGATTAAATAAATATGGAGGTGCGAATATGTTAAGTTTAGTGAAAAGAGAAAATAAAAGAAATCCCCTGGATTACAGGTATGGAAGTCTGTTTGATGCGATGTTTGATGATTTTGACTCGATGTTTAAAGATGTCTTTCCGGGTAACCGCGGCCTTGGCTCCCGTGGATCAGCCATGGATGTGGATATCATAGATGAGGATAAACGCTTTGTCCTTTCAGCCGCCCTGCCCGGGATGGGTAAGGATGAGATCAGCATCATGGTTGAAGACGGTGTCCTCACGATCTCTGCTGAAAAAAAGAGTGAAGACGAGGAGTCGAAGAAAAATTATTACAGAAAAGAGATCGCCTACGGAAAGATGGAACGGAGATTCTCCCTTCCCGATTACGTGGACAGCGAAAAGATAGAAGCGGATTACAAAAACGGCGTGCTTGAGATCTTCCTGCCTAAGACTGAAAAAGCCGACAGCAGAAGAGAGATAAGCATTAAAAGCGGAAAATAACGACGGAGGTGGATTATGACCATGATGACTTGCAGCAGACCGGTGGACAGAAAAAAAGGTTTTCCCTACGACCTCAGAAAGACAGAGGAGGGGTTTGAGATAACGGCGGCGCTCCCCGGAGTGGCCCTGGAGGATATTAAGATCCGCGTGGACAATGAAGAACTCCTTATTCAGGCAGAAAGAAAAGATGCGGAAAACCGAGACGGATACAGCAGGAGCGAGATATATCGCGGCATGATGGAACGGCTGTTCGCGCTGCCCTCCTCCGTTGATACAGGGAAAGTGGACGCCTCCTTCGAGAACGGCATACTTACAGTCACGCTGCCCCTGAAGCCAGAAACCCGGCCCAGAGCCGTTAATATAAACACAGGGAAATAAGACCTCCCTGAAGCATACTACTCCTTCCTATGCCCTCCGGATCCCCCCGGGGGGCTTTTTTTTACCGCTGACAAGTATTATTATTTGACAGTCTCTCCCCGCTGTGTTACTATCCACCCGGTGAGACAGTATGAATGAAAGGGAATATAAGATCAGATTATACGAGATATACGGGCAGCTCCTTACAGGGAAGCAGCGTTCTTATTTTGAATCATACTATTACGAGGATCTGAGTCTGGGAGAGATCGCGGAAAATTGCGCCGTCTCAAGGCAGGCTGTTCAGTCGGCTCTGGGAAAGACCGTGGAGAATCTTATGCGTTTTGAATCGGTGCTGGGGCTTGAAGGATTTCAGGACAGGCTGGAAGCCGCCGGTGATGAGATCATGGAGATACTGGCGGAGTCGCCTTTCAAGGGCAGGATCGCAAAGCTGCTTGACGGCGTAAAAGGGGTAAAAGATGTTTGATTCTCTGTCCACAAAACTTGACGCTGTATTCAAAAAGCTGAGCAAAAAAGGCATGCTCCGCGAAGATGACGTCAAAGCGGGGATGAAGGAGATCCGAATCGCCCTTCTTGAAGCGGATGTCAATTATAAAGTGGTAAAGAGTTTTATAAAGACAGTTGAAGAAAAAGCCGTTGGGGAGGATGTGCTTAAAAGCCTTACGCCGTCCCAGCAGATCGTCAGGATAGTGAGAGACGAGCTTGCGGTTGTCCTCGGCGAAAGTTCCCGCATCAATACGGAAAAGAACCCCGCAGTCGTGATGCTTATGGGCCTTCAGGGTTCCGGTAAGACAACGACTTCGGCCAAACTGGGAAAGATGTTCCTTAAAGACGGTAAAAAACCGTACCTTATAGCAGCTGACCTCCAGCGCCCCGCGGCTATAGACCAGCTCATCCAGCTTGGAAAAGAGACCGGCATCGGTGTCTACGCTGAGCATGACTGTAAAGATGTCCTGGCCGTTGTGGGCCGGGGAATAGAAGCGGCGAAAAAACAGTTCGCCAGGGTGATCATCATCGATACAGCCGGGCGGCTGCACGTGGATGAAGCCCTCATGGATGAAGTGGCCGCTCTGCGGAAAGCGTATGAACCATCGGAATCACTCCTGGTGGTGGATGCCATGACAGGGCAGGACGCTGTCAATGTGGCCATGGGATTTGAGGATAAGATCGGCATCGACGGCGTGATCATGACAAAGCTCGATGGCGACGCACGGGGGGGAGCTGCGCTCTCTCTGCGTATGGTGGTGGGGAAACCCATCAAATATATTGGAACGGGAGAGAAGCTCGATGCTTTCGAACCTTTCCATCCGGACAGGCTGGTCTCCAGGATACTGGGGATGGGAGATGTGCTTACACTCATCGAGAAAGCGGAAGAGCAGTTCGATGAGGAAGAAGCAAAAAAAATGGAACAGAAACTCCTGAAAGCTGAATTTAATCTGGAAGATTTTTTAGGGCAGATAAAGATGATCAGAAAAATGGGGCCGTTGAGCTCTCTTATGAAGATGGTACCCGGTATGCCTAAAGACATGGAAGTGGACGACAGCCACCTGGTGAGGGTGGAGTCGATCATACAGTCCATGACTCCCGGGGAAAGACGAAGACCCTTTATTATAAAGGCCAGCAGGAAAAAACGCATAGCTAAAGGGTCCGGACGGACAGTGGCTGAAGTGAATCAGCTCCTGCGCCAGTTCGATATCAGCAGAAAAATGATGAAAAACATGGGTAAACTCGGCAAAAAGGGGAAAGGACCCATGCCGGGGATGTTCGGTTGATTATTAACTAACGGAGGTGACTATGGCAGTCAA
>CAZGIO010000010.1:0-2398 GCA_964525975.1 uncultured bacterium | reverse complement strand
AAATCAGAATGAAAAGAGTCGGTAAAAAGGGTCAGCCCTATTACAGAGTGGTCATTGCCGATTCCAGATCAAAAAGAGACGGCAAGGTTATTGAAGAGCTGGGACAGTATAATCCCAATACTGACCCTGCAAGCATAAATCTGGAAGAGGAAAAAGCCCTGGAATGGCTGGAAAAAGGAGCTCAGCCTACTGAAGTGGCAAGAAGCGTCTTAAAAAAAGCAGGAGTATGGGATAAGTATCTCGAAGGGAAAAAATGACCTATGAGAGAAAAAATGAAGGCAAACCTGGAGTTTTTTATCAGAGAACTGGTGGACGATAAAAAAGCTGTCTCCATCGACCTGGAAGAAAACAAAGATACCATAGTCCTGAAGATCAGGCTTGCGGAAAAAGACAGGGGCGCTGTGATCGGAGTCCATGGCAAAAGGATCAAAGCTCTTAAAGAAATAGTTCACATGGACGGATTCAAGACAGGAAAGAAGGTCAGACTGGAAGTCGTATGAACTGGTTTATCATAGGCAGGGTGACAAAACCGCATGGAGTAAGGGGCGCTGTCAAAGTGTTTCCCGAAACAGATTTTCCACAAAGATTCAGTGATGAGAAGACGCTTGTCCTTGATGTCAGGGGTGAGAAAGAGACTCATGCCGTGGAATACGTAAGGTTCCAGGGCAGCGGTATGCTCATAGTCAAACTCAAAGATATTGACACCATGGAAAAAGCGGAGCAGCTCCGCGGCGCGGAAATACTCGTGGATGAGGAACACCTTTATCCCCTTGAAGAGGGAGCCTATTATTACCATGAACTCGTGGGCTGTACAGTGACAGATGAGAAAAAGGGTGACCTGGGTGTGTTGAAAGATGTCTTCTTCAATGGAGGCACGGATATCTACGTGGTGGAGACTCCCGAAAAAAAGGAGATCCTCATACCCGCGGTGGAGAGCATGGTGCGCAAAGTCGATGTGAAAAACCGTGTCATAACAGTGGAGATATTTGAGGGGCTGATACAGTGAAGATCGATGTGCTTACAATATTCCCCCGCATGTTCGATTCCCCGTTTGCTGAAAGCATTATAAAACGGGCAATGGACTGCGGCGCTCTTGAGTTTCAGGCTCATGATATAAGGGAATTTGCCCTGGATAAACATAAGACAACAGACGATTATCCCTTCGGCGGCGGTGCCGGCATGGTCATGAAAGCCGAACCCCTGGTGACCGCGGCGGAGGCCGCTGACAGCGGACATCATAAAGTGCTCCTTACACCTTCGGGACGGAGAGCTGACCAGGCTCTGGTAAAACGGTTGTCGAAAATGGATAAGCTTATGCTCATCTGCGGCCATTACGAAGGCGTGGACCAGAGAGTGAATGAACTGGTGGTCGATGAGGAAGTGTCCGTGGGAGATTTTATCCTTTCAGGAGGAGAGATCGGAGCCATGGCTCTGGTGGACGCAGTCACAAGGCTTTTGCCCGGTGTGCTTGGCAATGAAGATTCGGCGCAGGAAGAGAGTTTTGAAAATAATCTGCTGGAATATCCGCACTATACAAGGCCGCGGGTGTTCAGGGGGCTGGAAGTCCCCCAGGTGCTCCTTTCAGGCGACCATGGCGCAATCGCGCGCTGGAGAGAAGAAAGATCCCTTGAGAAGACAGCGGCGGTGCGTCCAGATATGGCAGGGCTGTGCAATGTGTATACTGCGCTTGTCCATTATCCTGTTATGGATAAAAAGGGCAGCGTTGTGAGCACTTCCATAACACCTGTGGATCTCCATGACATCGCAAGGACTTCCAGGACTTACGGCATAAAAAACTATTTTTTAGTTTCCCCAAACAGGAAACAGAACGCTTTCATACTCGAGATGCTTGATTTCTGGCACCATGGTGAAGGCAGACAGTACAACTCGAACAGATCAGACGCGCTTTCTGTGGCTAAACTGGCGGAAACAGTGGAAGAAGCAGTGAAGATAATAACAGAAAAAGAAGGCTCTGAACCTGAGATCTGGGTCACAAGCGCCCAGCCTCATGCCTCTGCGGTCTCATATGAGACAGCCAGGGCAAGGCTCAGGCAGGAACCTGAAAAGCCTGTTCTCATCCTTTTTGGAACCGGGTGGGGACTGGCGGATACATTGATGGAAAAAGCGGACCTCAGGCTGGCGCCTGTAAACGGCGGAAGCGACAGCTTCAACCATCTTTCAGTGCGCAGCGCCGCTGCAATAATGTTGGATAGATTACTGGGAAACGGGAGGTAACTATGAACGAAATAATCAAACAGATCAATAACGAGAACCTGAGAGAAGATCTGCCGGATATTAAAGTCGGCGATACAGTGAAGGTCTTTGTGAAGATCAAAGAGGGAATTCAGTAACCGATGTTCCCATGGAACTAACCCGTGGTCTGAAAAAATATCTCCAG
>CAZGIO010000009.1:0-20664 GCA_964525975.1 uncultured bacterium | reverse complement strand
CCGTTGCCCTCTATATGGGCATAATGTCCGTGTGTGTTCAAGACAGCCCGTACCAGGAATCCCAGACTATCAATGCGTTTTATGGTCTCGCTGCTTTCCGCAGGATCCATGACAAGTGCTTCCCCACCCTTTTCAATGATATATGTGGACGTCGGCAGTTCTCCCGTTGCAAAAGCCACTACGTTTATGCCGGCGTCATTCATGAGAACAGTCTCCTCATCTCCTTGTTGTTGAGGGGGATGACTTCTCCCTCTTTAAGATTACCCAGCTTGACGCTTCCATAGGAAACACGCACAAGCTTTGTGACTTTCTTGCCCAGAAAAGAGCACATCCGTCTGATCTCCCTGTTCTTTCCCGTGTGGAGAGAAAGATGATATCTCTGCCTGCCTACTTTTCTCACATGGTCGCATTTGAGGAACTCCCCTTTGTCAAGTATGCCTTTTCTCATCCGTTCCCTGTCCGAAGGGGTAAGATCGCGGTTTGTTGTGACCAGATATTCCCGCTTCACTGCGAAACTTGGATGTGAAAGCTGCTGTATCATCTCTCCGTCATTGGTGAGAAGCAGAAGCCCTTCGCTCTCTTTGTCGAGCCTTCCCACGTAATCGAATCTGCGAAACCTGTTTTTTAATGAATCATAGATGGTCTTATTGTGTTTATCCCGTTTTGAACATACAAGTCCCACAGGTTTGTAATATTTAAAATACTGGAATTCCTCGGCGGATATCAGCTCTCCGTCAAGTGTGACGATCTCGCCGCCTTGGAGGAAAAAAGGGTTTTCCGTGACAATGACGCCATTCACAGTGACTCTGCCCTGATCCACCATCTTTTCAGCATCTCTTCTGGAAACAGCGCTGAAGCGGGATAAATATTTAGAGAGTCTTTGCTTCATTCTATCATCTTTTCAATACTGCTTATCTCAGGGAGTTCCTCGATGGAACTCAGTCCAAAATATTCGAGAAACTTTCCTGTAGTCCCGTAAAGCAGCGGTTTTCCCGGGGTCTCTTTCTGTCCCACGACCTTAATCAGTTCAAGTTCCAGCAGCTTTGTAAGCGTATAAGTCACATTGACGCTGCGGATCATCTCTATCTCTATCCTCGTGACCGGTTGATTATATGCTATGATAGCCACTGTCTCAAGAGCAGATTTAGACAATCTGAAAGTTTTCTTTATGTTATACATCTGTTCGATATATGTCCCGAACTGGGGTGATGTCCTGAACTCATACCCGCCGTTCAGAGCGAGTATTATAAAAGCCCGGCCTTCTTCCCTGTATTCCGCGTTCAACGCGTTCACAGTCATCTCGATCTCTTTTGGTTTTATCAGGTCTTCTCCGATTATTCCCCGTATTTTATCAACGCTCAGAGGTTCTCTCGCCGAAAAGATGAGAGCCTCTATCACATGTTTCAATTCCTGTACAGCCATATCTCTCCAAATGTTTCACTTTGCATGACCTTTATCTCCTTCATCCTCGCCAATTCAAGGACAGCCAGGATATATACCACCATCTCAAGTTTTGAGATCCCTTTTCTGAACAGTTCCTTCAAACGCATGGAACCGCATTCACCGAACCGCTCCCTCAGAGAAACTATCTTGTCTTCTATCTTAAAATCCTCTTTTATCACTTCGTGTACTGTCACATCCTCCACACGGTCCATCATATCTTTGAAACTTTTCAGCAGTTCGAAAAATGAAAAATCAAACAGGTATTCCCTGTTTGTATATGCGGCCACTTCCTTGGATACATCCCTGTGGTAGGTCATGACCATATCCTTTTCCTTTTCTTCAAGGAGTTCCGAAGCCTTTTTGAAGATCCTGTACTCCACAAGCTGTCTCACCAGCATATTCCTAGGGTCTTCCACATCGATATCGTCTTCATCCACCGTCTCAACGGGAAGGAGCATCTTCGACTTTATATACATCAGTGTGGCAGCCATCACCATAAACTCAGATGCCACCTCTATATCCATCTGTTTCATCATCTCAAGGGAATCTAAATACTGTTCTGTGATAACAGATATCCTGATATCATAGATATCCATCTTATTTTCCTTGATCAGATAAAGAAGAAGGTCCAGCGGTCCTTCAAACGTGTCAAGTCTTACGTTAAGCTTGTCCATATCACCCGCGCAAAACTTCCATTATCCTATTGATATCAAACGGTTTCTGTATGACGCCGTTGAAAGGCTCAAGCTGTTCTTCGGTGAAATGACCCTTGTCCCATCCTGTTATCAGATAAGAATCCGCATCCACCCCGTTTTTCCTCAGTTTTTTCATGAGTTCCGCTCCATCTGTGTCATCCAGAGTAAAATCGACCAGCAGAAGGTCAAAATCCGAAGTGCCGCATACGTTCACAGCTTCAGCGCCGCTCACTGCAAAACTGCACTCGCATCCCTGGATCATACCACATATATCCTTCATGATATTTCTGATGAACTCCTCATTATCAATGATCAGTACTTTCATCCCTACCTCCCACTGTAACAGCCGCCAATACTGCTATTCCCTCTTTGCGGCCTGTAAACCCCATGCCTTCGTTTGTCTTGGCTTTTACAGAGACCTGTCCCGGATCCACTCCGCATTCTTCCGCGATGACAGCACAGATGGCATCCTTATAAGGAGCAAGCCTGGGTTCTTCGGTTATCACAGTGGCATCCACATTGAGGATCACCCATTTTTCGCGGATCATATCCATGACACTGCTTAAAAGCTTACGACTCGAAATGTCTTTCCAGCGTGGATCCGTATCAGGAAAATGCTCTCCTATGTCTCCCATGGCCAGAGCCCCCAGTATCCCGTCTATGACGGCATGAAGGAGCACATCTCCATCGGAATGGCCTTTCAATCCCTGTGAAAACGGTATCTTAACACCGCCCAGCATTATATAACCGCCCTTTTCGAACCGATGGGAATCGTAACCTATTCCAAATCTCTGCACGCTTCGATCTCCCTTAAAAGAAATGATGCCTGGACCAGATCATATGCTGTGGTGATCTTGATATTAAACTTCTCACCCATTATAGTCATAACAGTTGTTTTTTTCAATTCAAAAAGTTGAGAATCATCATTGACGACCATGCCGCGAAACTCAGCATGGAGTCCTGTGAGCAGTCTGTAATCAAAAAATTGAGGTGTCTGGACATATACCAGCCCCCGTCTGTCCAGTGTCCTGACCACTTTCCCCCCGCTTATCTCCTTGACTGTGTCCTGTATATCCACTACTGGTATCACGCAGGGCGCCGTCTCCACCATCTTCATACCCTCCTCAAACAGACGTCTTGAAAACAGAGGCCTAACTCCGTCATGCACCACCACATGTTCAAAGGCTCCTCCTTGAAGCCCGTTCCGCACAGACTCCTGTCTGTTTTCACCACCTGCCCTTAAAACTACATCCTTCATATCCGCTGTCAGTGCAGCCGCCTCGTCCATGGAGTCTTCCGGTACCACCAGCCTGATCTCAGCAAAACGTCCCCATGATGCAAGCTTTTTCAAGGAATGTTTAAAAACAGGTTCCCCTCTAAGTTCCGCAAACTGCTTTTTCACAGGTCCGCCGAACCTGATGCCCTTGCCTCCGGCCACCACCAGTGCCAGGTCTCCTCTTTTCATTGTCCGTATGCCTTTCCTATCATCTCTTTCACTGTGCCGCAGGGTATCACTGCTCACTTTCCACTTACATCTGTTTCCGGGATAGATATCCTCCTGTACCCCATCTTCAGGGCCTCCTCCACCCGTTTTTGCAGCATAGGGACATTTCTGATTTCTCCGGAAAGCCCCACTTCACCGATAAACAGGGTGTCATTCCCCAGCTCCCTGTCTCTCAGAGAGGAAACCACCGCCATGACCACAGCCGCATCTGCAGATGTATCAGATATTCGGAGTCCTCCGGCTATATTCAAAAATATATCATGATTCCCGATATTAAAATTCAAACGCTTTTCAAGCACTGCGAGGAGTATGTTCATCCTCTTCAGGTCAAACCCGTTTGCTACCCGCTGGGGCATGGAAAAGACACTCTTTGTCGCAAGAGCCTGTACCTCAAAAAATATGGGTCTCAATCCCTCCACCAGTGATCCCACGGAAGCGCCGGATAAAAAGGGTTCCTTATTGATAAAATAGTTGGCCGGTTCTTCCACTTCAATGAGCCCCTGTCCACTCATCACAAATACTCCGATCTCATCAGTGGACCCGTATCTGTTCTTCTTGCATCGCAGTATCCTCCACTGGCTTTTACTGTCTCCTTCGAACAGTAATACTGCATCCACCATATGCTCCAGAAACATCGGTCCCGCTATCTCTCCTGATTTATTTATGTGTCCTATGACCACCACAGCCTTGTCCAGTCTCATGGCGCTTTCACGGAGGCGGGTAAGTGTGTTGCGTATCTGGGACATGGTCCCGGGAGCTGATTCAAGGCCGCTGTCATATACAGTCTGTATGGAATCTATGATAAAAAGCTTATACTGCTGGTCTTCCATCATGGATATGATGGAAGACAATTCTGTCTCGCCTGAAATAAATATATCTGATCTGACATCCAGGCGTTCCCCCCTGGCTCTTATCTGATAGCCGCTCTCTTCTGCGGAGACATAAAGCACCCCTGTCCCTTTGCGGCTTAAGGCTTCGGAGACCTGAAGCATCATGGTGGATTTTCCTATTCCCGGCCCCCCTGAGAGCAGTACGATAGACTTGGAGAATATCCCCCCTCCTACGACCCTGTCAAACTCACTTATACCTGATACATGGCGATATCCTTCTGCTGAGACCGGGATCTCCAGTATCTTATGTATCTCCCCCTTTGGTGTCAAAGGGGGAGCTGTTTCTTTTTTCCTTCTGATCTCCTCTTCAAGGCTGTCCCATGCGCCGCATTCAGGGCATTTTCCCATCCACTTGCCGTATTCTCTTCCGCAGTTGGCGCACACATACACTTTTCTGCTTTTTGCCATCTTAAAACACCGTGAGCCTGATGTACTTTTTAGGGTTCTCACGCATATCGTTTACCAGTTTCCTTATCTCGGAAATCGTCTCTTCAAGGTTTTTGTATATCATATCGTCATTTACAAGAAGACCGAGGTTCCCCTCTCCTTCTTCAATACGGCTGTTTATGACCTTCAGACTGCCCGACAACTCTTCAAGGCTGCGGGAAAAACTTTCCAGGTTATCTATTGTCTCCGCCAGTTTTTTCCCTTTTCCCCCGAATGCCGTCTCCAGCTCTCTGCTGGTCCTGCTGATGCTCGCTGTGATCCCCGGCAGTTCTTCAGATGCCCTTTTCATATTGGAAGTCACAGCGTATATGTTCCCCTTGTTCTCTTTCAATATGCCGTCTGCGCTCTCCATGGTCCTGGTTATACTCTTCATGGTGTTTAGCAGCACCTCCACAGACTCTCCTGTGACCAGGGCGTTCAACTGGTTCATGATGCTCCTCAGGTTGTCAGCTATCTCATTACCTTTTACAAAGAGCTCTTCAGTGCTCAGAGGGTCGATGCCCACGATGGTGCTGTTTTCCGTTATCATGGCCTGTCCCGGACTCCCAGGGGATATCTCGATATACTTTTCACCAAGAAGCCCCAGTGTGTTGATATAGAACCGGGCGTCCTCTCTCAAGTGTATTTTCTGTTTCACCCAGAGTTTTACGATGATATGTATCTTTCCCTCATTGTCATACGCCATGGTTATATCGTCCACATTACCCACGTTGACACCGGACAGTCTCACTGGAGCGTTTTTGTCCAGTCCGTTTGTAAAGTTGTATGTCACATAAAGGTTATAACCCTTGTCCAGAAACTTGAATTCTCCGAACAAAATAAATATCAGGAACAGAGTCACAAGGCCCGTGGATACAAACAGTCCCCATTTCATCTCTTTTTTCATATTACTCCGCCTTTCCAGCCGTTTCTTGTTATAAACTTCCGGACAACAGGTTCTTTGGCAGATTTGAGTTTTTTGATCTCCGTATCCAGGACGATCTGTCCCCGGTGAAGCATGCAGACTCTGTCTGAGATCTCTTCCACGGAACTCATATCATGTGTGACCACCACAGAGGTCACATCCAGTTCCCTGCTCATCTTTATTATCAGCTGATCGATCACAGAAGACATGAGAGGATCAAGCCCTGTAGTCGGTTCGTCATACAAGATATATTTCGGGTTTCTGATGATGGCTCTTGCCAGTGCTGCGCGTTTCTGCATGCCGCCGCTGAGTTCAGACGGCTTCAAATCACCGGTATCTTTCATCCCAACGAGATCAAGCATATCCCTTGCTTTTTTTCGTGCCTCTGACCTGCCTGTCTTCTCGTCCTCACCCCACATCAACGGGAAAGCGACATTCTCCCATATGGTCAGCGAGTCAAAAAGAGCTCCTCCCTGAAAAAGGTAGCTGAACTGCCGGCGCAGTTCTCTAAGCTCCCCGGCATCGGCTTCAAACACTTCAACTCCATCGACCTCGATAGTCCCTGAATCGCCTCTGTGGAGCCCCACAATATGCTTCAGAAGCACGCTTTTCCCGCAACCGCTCTGCCCGATGACCGTTGTAATCATACGGTCTTTTATCTCCATCTCCACACCATCCAGGACTTTTTTGCCGTTGAACGTCTTATGAAGGCCGTGGATCCTTATCATCTATCCTCCAAAAAATATTGCAGTGCAGAAATAATAAGCCACCAGGACCATCACTGACGCATAGACCACTGCGTTGGTGGTGGATTTTCCCACACCCTCTGCTCCCCCTGATGAGAAATATCCGAAATAACTTCCAGTGAGCACGATGATCTGTGAAAAGAAGATACTTTTCACCAGCCCGGAAGCAATATCAATAGTATCAAGATAAAAACGTATGTTCGCTATATATTTCATCATATTCATATGAAGAAGCCTGCCTGTAATAAGATATGAGCTGAGTATTGACACAAAATCCGCAAAGACCGTCAATAAGGGGATCATAAAAAGGCCTGCTACGATCCTGGGACCCACAAGGTAGTTATACGAGTCCACAGACATCAGTTCAAGGGCATCGATCTGTTCACTTATCCTCATGGTCCCTATCTCAGCGGCGATGCCGGAACTTATTCTGCCGGAAAGGAGGAGAGCGGTGAACACAGGTCCCAGTTCACGGCATACAGATACAGCGACTATCCCCCCCACATAAGACTCAGCCCCGAAAGTCCTCAGTTCATATATAAGCTGATATGACATGATCAGTCCAAGAAAGGCTGACATAAGAGCTATGATGGGAAATGATCTTACGCTTAACTCATAAAGAGACTTGAAAATATGTGAAAATCTCGGCAGCGGAAAGATACTTCTGTAACTTTTTGCCGTAAAGAGCGTAAAGCGCCCGGTATTCATCACAACAGATTTGATTTTCATAGATAAATAATAGTTGAAGTCTGTAAAAAGTCAACTTTTACTTGCGTAAACACCCGTATGGTATATAATCCATATGATGTTTAATATATTCGTCCTGAAATATTCATTTCTCTTTTTGTCCCTTTCAATTGCGGGCTATCTCTGTCTTAACCTCTTTCTTATGTCAACAGGGATACTTGAAGGCAAGTCCCGAGGAGTAAAAGCAGCATGTTTTCTCCTGCCGCTCTGTCTTGCTGTCATGGGCATACGCAGGAAAATAAACAGTTCTCTCCTGATATTTCTATTTTCACTTGCGGCGCTTGCAATGGTCTGTTTTTTCGGGATCAAGTACTATCAGTACCGCGCATATCTTTTTCAACTCACCATATACTGACATTCCTTTAATCTTATTGATTTATTTCAATTTATGTGATATTATGGCATTAAGGAGATGTAAATGGCCAAAAAAAAGATTGAATTTTCCAATACCGTAGTTATTTCAGGAAAAGAATACCTTATCAAGACTTTTGTGGACAGATATAATAAGTTAAAGTCAAAGATCTATTATAAAAACAAGATCATCGCCGAAAAAAGCATCAAGATCGAGAAAGGGAAAAAAGAAAAGGAACTTATACCCTTCATCGAGAAGATCCACAGAGATTATATACATGAGCTTTCTCTTCTTAACAATCTAAGCGAAGAGGAGGAAAATCGTCAGAACATCAAGTTCCTGCTGTTCCTTGGCGCCGTCTATTTTACAAAAGGGCTCATAAAAGAGTCAAAAGAGATCTTCAAGAAAACCTTGAAATGGGATAATAATTGTGTGGAAGCATACAATTATCTTGGAGTGATAGCGCTCCAGGAGGAGAACATACCCCAGGCCATAGACTACCTGAAAAAAGCCTCTGTACTGGCCCCGGACGTTCCCGAGACGCGCATCAAGCTCATTGACGCCTATCTGCTTCTTGATAATATGAAAAAGGTCGATGAAGAACTGTTCCGCCTCTCAAAAAAGAACCCTGACTATCATTTCGTATACTGGTATAAGATAATGATCACTCTTAAACAGCTCATATCCGGCGAATACAAGGAAAACGAGGACATCACCCTTACGGAGAACGTCATCGCCTGGATGAAGAAAGGACACAATCTGTCTCATGAGATCATAGACGAGTCCCTTTTCGAGAAGGCCTATATCGATATAAACGTACGCAATTATAAAAGCGCGTTAAAGAATATCCAGGCTCTTATCGACACATGCAAGAACTCATTTCTCAACAAGGAAATTGATAACTTCCATATTATTCTCATGCAGTATAAAAAAACAAAAGACAGAGCTCTGATAAAAGAGGCAATAGATACCTTCACGGAGATACTCAAGGAAAAACCCTCAGATGCCATAATGAAAAACAAGCTCGGCATCCTCTATTTTATACTGGCTCAGGACCTGCTGAAGGAATCCAAATCATACTTCAGAGATTCAATGGATACCGATGAGAATTTTGTCTTTGCCAGAAAGAACTTCAATATGACATCAAACTGCATCCGCAATCTTGACGCCCTTATATTTGATTTCTTAAAACAGTGACTGTCTGATTTTGTATAAAAAAAAGGGACGGTCCAAACCGCCCCTTTTCAGGTCAGAGACCAAGTATTTCTTCGATTACTTCGAGATATTCTTTAATATCCTTCTGTTTACGTTCAGCCATATGGGCCACTCTGAAGGATTTGTTTTTCATTGCGCCGTAGCCGTTGGAAAATATATATCCCCTCTTGTTCAGCTCTTTTGACAAAGCGCCAAGATCAGCATCTTTTGTGTTCATGATGGATGTCACTGTCCTTGAAGCGATCTTCTCGTCTTTGATAAAGAGTTCAAAATGCTTTGCGCCCCATTCCCTCACAAAACGCATATTATCCTCATGCCTCTTGAATACATTTTCAAGTCCTTCCTTGAATATACGGTCAAGAGATGCATCAAGAGCAAACATATGAGAGACTGAAGGTGTGGAGGGATACTGGTTGGGCTTATCCACAGCATATTTATACAGCTGCACAAGATCAAAATAGTAACCTCTGTTCTCCACTGTCCTGGCTCTTTCGATGGCCTTATCAGACACTGAGCAGAGCGCCAGTCCCGGAGGGACACCCAGGGCTTTCTGAGATGAGCTTATGAGAATATCCACACCGAGCTTGTCAGCTTCTATCTTTGCTCCGCCCAGTGAAGAGACTGCATCCATAAGCCATACCACATCGGGATATTTTTTCATCACTTCAGCGATATCATAAACGGGGTTCATGATACCTGTAGATGTCTCATTATGTGTTATTGCCATGACATCATATTTGCCAGTTGACAAATATTCATCCACAAGTTCAGGTGTTATGGGGTTTCCCCATTCCACTTCATGTTTGTCTGCGGGGACATTATTGCCTTCGGCGATCTTATGCCATCTGTTTCCGAAAGCTCCCACTGAAAAGACGATGGCTCTTTTCTTTGTACAACTCCTTATTGAACTTTCCATGAGCCCTGTTCCTGAAGATGTGGAAAAGATGATCGGGTTCTTTGTGTACATCATCTTCTGGATCTTTTCCGCGCATCTTCCCTGAAGATCGGCACATTCCGGCACACGATGTGATATCATGTGATGAGACATGGCATCAAGCACTTCCTGTGCCACATCCACGGGTCCGGGAATAAACAGCATTTTCTTTTCTTTATCCATAAAAACCTCCTTGTTATCTTTTTTTCTACATAGTATACAATAAGGTTTCCTTGTCAATCTAAAACGGTTATTTCAGCCATGAAACCACCTCTTTTATCGTAGGTTTCTTGCCATAGCTCATAATACCTATTTTATATATCCTTCCTGCGATCCAGATCTCCAGTGCGATGGTTGCCACCTGTATGAAGATGGACAACGCTATCTGCACCGCCGGTACATGTGAAATACCGATTCGCATGAGCATCAGAGATGAGAAATACGGTATCTGGGACAACACAAGAGCCATGGTGGATTCAGGATCCTGGCTCACCGGCATAAAAAGAACCATGGGCAGCACCGCTACGATGACCAGAGGGCCCATAAAGTTCTGGGCATCCTTCATATCGGAGAACATGGCCCCGATAGCCCCGAAAACCACTGAGTATGTCATATAACCCAGGATAAAATAGACGATAAAAAAGAGCAACAGCGACGGTCTGATCTGCGACACGATCATGGAGAGCATGCCGCCGAACCCGGGAGATATTGAGATAACAGCTCCCACGGCAGCGGCTGCCATGAGCCCCCAGATTAGATACTGTGTCACACCTGCTCCAACTGTACCCAGTATCTTCCCCGCCATGATGTCTCCGCTCTTCACATGTGAGACCACCACTTCCACCACCCTGTTGTTCTTGTCTTCTATGGTGGACCTGAGCATCATAGGAGCCCAGGTGAGTACAGAAATGTAGATAAGAAAGACCAGGATATAGGCCAGCACAAACGAGAAAGAAGCGCTTTTCTTCTTTGTCCCCATGTCCTTTGACACCTCAAAGGTCTTTATCCCCGCTTTTTTCAATATTTCACGCACTTCATCCTCACGAAATCCCTTCTCCGCTATCTTCGCTTTCTGAAGTATGCTTGTCATGGAATTTCTCAGTATGCTTATGCGCTGCTGGTCACTCACACTCCGTGAATAATATTCGAACTCATAAGATTCATAAATATCTTCAGGCACATATATGAAAGTCTCGATATCCCCTTCCCTCACCGCTTTCACGGCGTCTTCCTTGGATCCTTCCCAGGGTATCACCCTCATGGTCCCCGGCAGGTTGTGGGAGATCTTTTCCATTATCATGCCGCTTTCATCCAGCACTTGATACTGTTTTATGGTCTCCATGTTCTTCTTCTGCGTATATGCGGGTATACCGAAGATCACAAGCATGATCACCGGCATGAGTATCGTGGATATGATAAAAGATTTTGTCCTGACTGTCTGCAGGTACTCTTTTTTAAAGATGATATACCATTTATTTTTCATTCTGATCACTCTCTCCTCCCGCCATATCGATAAATATTGACTTGAGGCTGGGCCTGTCCAGCCTGAACTCTGAGATATCAAGTCCCTTTGATATGGCCCTTAGATAATCGGAATGAGTGCCGCTTTCTCTTAAAACGACCTCGGCATACTGTCCGTAATCATCCACGGTCTCAGCAAAATGGTTCTCAAGCAGGGACCCGTCTCCATCATATCTTATGTAGACGCTGTTTTTTCCATGCTGTTCCTTGACATCGTTGATCTTGCCGTCCAACACTTTCATACCCTTGTCTATGATCAGCACTTTGCTGCATATATTTTCCGCATGTTCTATTATATGAGTGGAAAAAAGGACAGTGGTCCTGCTTTTTATGGCTTCCACAAGGACATCCTTAAAATGCTGGATATTAATGGCGTCCAGTCCTGAAAAGGGTTCATCAAGGATGAGGAAACGTGGATTGTTCATGATGGATATCATGAGCTGCACTTTCTGCTGCATCCCTTTGGAGAGGTTCTCGACTTTTTTGCCGTACCACTCTTCCAGCTGGAACACCGCAAGCCACTTCTCCACGTTATTTTTTATTTCCTTTCTTGACATCCCCTTGATCTCGCCGAAAAAGTTTATTGTGTCTTTCAGAGTCATCTTGGGATAAAGCCCACGTTCCTCTGGAAGATATGAGACCTCTTCGGGACTGTAACCCCTGTTTATATCTCCCGATTCCGGATCATATATATCCATGATCATCCTTATGGTAGAAGTCTTCCCGGCGCCGTTTCTTCCCAGTATGCCGTAAACATCGCCCTCTTCCACTTCAAGGCTCAGATCCTTCACAGCATGAAAGCCGGAATAATACTTATTGACCTTGTTCAACTGCAATAACATATGCACCCCCCTTTTAAAATACAGTTCTGATGATAACAGTTAATTTTTCTTTTTAAAGAGATTTTTAATGTAGTGCAGAGCGAATCCTGTGGAGAGGAGCAGGATAAGTCCCCATAACAGGACAAGGACCAGACTGAACAATTCATCGGTGACATAGACTTTCATCACCGTGGCGATGAACTCCACAGCTGAAAAGATAAGAAAACCCGCTGCAAAAGGATGCCTTGTCTCGTGTGATAAGGCCCGGCCAGTCCATTCAAGCAGGACGATAAAACCAACAAGCATGGCAAATACAAGCAGCAGAAGCAGAAAAAGCATCACCGGGATACCGATGACTGTTATGGTGAATATGATAATGATCACAGGTAGCAGGATCCAGAAACCCAGCCCCAGGAGTAGATACTTGACGGCATATGAACTGAATACTTCGAAATAGTAATCCAGGTTGTCTTTAAGCACAAGACGTATGAGTCCCGTAAGACAGAACAGTATGAGGTAAAAGATGATCTTATTGATGAGTATCCCTGAAAACATCTCATTTCCCGGAGTTTCAGGTTCTTCATCCTCTATATCAAGGACAAGATCCGAAGCAGTGGAGACCGAATCACCCTCGATGATCACAAAATCAGCTGTTATCTCGTTCTCATCATATAGGAAGGTGCTGTTCTTCACATAGATCTTCCCTGACACGCTGCCGGATCTTCCCATGGATACAGTGGAGTCTTCAATAAAAAGATCCCCCGGCACATTGTCATTAAGTATGCAGTGGGATTCTGTTATATATATGCTGCCCTCAAACATCCCTTCGAGATATCCGTTATCCGTGATGCCTTCGACTTTAAAGGCTTTCTTCTTCATGGTCTCAAAATCATCGCTGCCTGCGGCAAATACCGCTGAACAGGCCATCATAAGGGCTAATATAACAAACAGGATTCTTCTCATCATCTCACCTTGTCTTTCTCAGGCATGAAGCAAACTAACAACATCCGAAGGAGTTATCACTCCTATCATCTCACCGTTTTCCTCAACTATAATAATAGACACATCCTCTTTAAAAAAAGTTTCTTTTATCTTGTCAAACGGCATATCTGACCCCACTCTGACCACACCTCTGCTCATGATGCCTTTCAACGGGACGTTGGTCTCCCCCCGTTTCCGCAGACGCATGATCTTCTCTTTGGATATCCATCCCGTTATGGTGTTGTCACTGTCTTTTACAGGGCAGTTTCGATAGTGGCTGTAGACGATCTTCTCCACCACATCATTGACTGTCTCATCCTCCTGGAGAGTGAATACAGGCCGGGACATGATATCATATGCTTTTATACCGGGAAAGACTTTTTCGTTCAGCAGATCAAGAAGCTGTTCCTTTACCTCATCCACACTGGTGTCATAGAGCGTCACGGATCCCGCTTTCATATGTCCGCCCCCGCCGAAATGAGACATAAGCTGGTTAATGTTGATATCGTTCGTGGATGTCTTTCCAACAATATGCACTTTCCTTCCCATACCCACGATACCAAAGGAAGTATCCAGGTCATGACGCATATGGACAAGACCCATGATATCAGAAATACCTCCCACGATCTCAGGCAACTGAGCCTTGGCGACATGGATGGTAAGACCGTTGATATCATAATATTCCAGTGTATGTTTCAGCGATTCATAGAGTTCTTTCTGCAGCGGATTGAATTCCCTGCGCAAAAATGAACGGATATTTTCCGGCCGGGCTCCCAGCTTGATCATGTTGCCCGCCGCCATCACGTCTCTGTATGTCGTAGTGGGATAAAGAAGAGCTCCTGTATCCTCATATATACCCAGAAGAAAAAGAGCCGCTTCAGCGGGGTTTATCTCAATATCCGCTTCCAGTATCTTCTCCACTATCATGGTAGTCACCGCTCCAGTGGAGTCAAGATGTTCAATGTCCCCATTTATGTCACCTTCGGGATGATGGTCGTAGACGATCACCTTTGGATGAGTCTTGTCAAGAAAATCAACAAAGTTTCCCAGCCGTTTCCTGCGTCTGGTATCCACCATGACCACTTCGCCGATATCTCCGATCTTCTCAAAACGCGAGAACTTCTCTATCTTGAAATATTTATAATAGAGTTTTAGAAAAAGCGCCACATTGGAACGCTTTTTACCCAGACTGAGCAGCGCGCCGTCGCCGTGCAGTTTTTTTGCGGCGACCATGCCTGCAAGAGAATCAAAATCCATGCCTTCATGGCTAACATACACTCTCATCAGTGTGCTTCCCTCCATGTTTTACCTGCCCCTGTCTCAACCACCATCTCCAGATCCATCTGGTACGGAACATCTTCCATGAGAGATTTAACCATCACGGCGGTTTCCTCGATCTGTTCATCCCTCACTTCAAACAGCAGTTCATCATGTATCTGCAGTACCATGGATACATGATCCTTCTCATCCAGTTCTTTCTTCATATTCAGCATCACACCTTTGATAATATCAGCTGCGCTTCCCTGCACCGGTGTGTTGATTGCGATGCGTTCAGCCCCTTCGCGAATATTCCTGTTGCTGCTGGCGAGTCCTTCCACTCTTCTGCGTCTTCCTGAAATCACTTCGACGTAACCCTTTTCCCGGGCTTCCCTCAGACACCTGTCCATATATCTCTTGACTCCGCTGAACCTGTCAAAATAGAGCCTGATATAATCCTCAGCCTGTTTCACGGGTATCCCAAGCTGCATGGCAAGGCTGTATGGCGACTGCCCGTACATTATTCCGAAATTGATGGTCTTCGCGCTGCTGCGCAGTTCGGCATCGGTTTTTCCAAACATATGGCTCGCCGTCTCAGCATGTATATCTCCCTTGTCTCTGAATATCTGCAGCAGTTTCTCATCTCCGGAAAAATGCGCCAGGATCCTCAGTTCCATCTGTGAATAATCAGCGGAGATCAGGCTCCAGCCTTCTGGAGCGACCACCATATCGCGGAGCTTGTCGCCCCATTCACCGTGCACCGGTATGTTCTGAAGGTTCGGGTTTTTCGAAGAGATCCTTCCCGTTGCAGTGCCGCAGTAATCAAAATCCGAATGGACTCTCCCTTCCCGGTCCATAAAATCCCTGAAAGGGAGCACGTAAGTGGAGAGCATCTTCTTCACTTTTCTGTAATCCAGTACCATCTGCCCCACTGGATGGACTTTTTTGACTCTGTTCATCACCTGTTCGTCTGTGACATAGCCGCTTTTACTTTTTTTCAGCCGTCCCGGCAGCGTTATGCCCATGGTCTCGAACAGCACTTCTCCCAGCTGTTTAGGTGAATTTACATTGAACTCCACTCCAGCCGCCTCATGTATCTCTCTTTCTCCCTGCCGGACTTTCTCCGCCAGTTCATCTTCATACTTATCCAGCAGTTCTGTATTCACCATCACACCGTTTTTCTCCATCATATGCAAAAGCTGTGAAAATCCTCTGTCCCCGGAGATGATGGTATCCCACCATCCCTCCTTCTCAGCTTTTTCTCTGCTTTTTAAGAAATATTCAGAAAGGTCCCGGATATCATCAATATTGCGTTTTTTTGCAAACATCTTAAAATCAGCTGATGCGTCTGAGTACTCGACCCAATACTCAAGGAGCCTGAGATCTTTCAGCCTGCACTTGATCATCTCCTCTTTTCTGCGTATAAGCGATGGTGAGTCATATATCCAGAGAGTTATCTCTTTTTCCATAAGATAATCATCCATGTTTTCAACAAGTGAAAAGTCTCCGGTTTCCAGGTTAAAGGCCTGGTTCTCCTGGGAAAAAGTGCCTATGACATAGGAAGATCCGGGAATAATGGACGGCCGTGTAAATTTTATCTTTTTTTTCACGGTCTGAAATCCCATCTCCTTAAGAAGAGATAGAAAACCGTACTCTCTGAAAAAACCTTCAAGGTGTTCCCTGCTGTATGAAGGAAACTGACAGCTGTCAAGGTCCAGTCCGATTTCCACCCCTCTGTTTATTGTCACCAGCTGCTTGGAGAGTATTAACTGTTCCCTGTCCCTTTCCACTGCAGCCTGTACCCGGGGGTTTTTCAATATTGAACAGTCTTTCAGGATCTCTTCCACTGATCCCCCGCTTAACACCGCTTTTCTGGCATTGACTTTTCCCACACCGCCTACCCCCGGGACATTATCTGAGGCATCTCCGGTTATTGCGAGAAAATCAGCCATATATTCATGGCTGAAACCGTATGTCTCCAGGAACTTCCCGCCGTCAAAAAGCACATCCTCTTTGGCACCGCCTTTTACAATAAACACATTATGGTCTATAAGCTGCAGAAGGTCTTTGTCGGGGGAATAGATGTATACTTCAGTGTCTTTTTCATTTTTCGCTTTTTCAGCGAGTGTGCCTAATATATCGTCAGCTTCGACCCCCTGTCTCATCACTACGGGGATATCCGCCGCTTCAAGAAAAGACCTGATCAGCTTAAGCTGTTCAGCGAGTTCCGCCGGCATGGGTTTTCTGTTTGACTTATACTCCTCATAGAGCATGTGGTTGTCTGTCTTTCCCTTTGAATCAAAAGCAGCGATCACATGGGTAGGCATATATTTTCCCGTCACCCAGAGCATCTTCCGGATAAACCCGTAAAGTGCCCCTACAGGGGCGCCGCCTGGGCTTGTGAGCGCAGCTCTCCTGAATGCATAATAGGACTGATAGGCCATGGCGTTTCCGTCTATCATAAGCAATCTATTTTTCATGGGTTCTCCCGGTCTCTCTTACTGCTCTTTCCCAGCTCCCGAACATCCTGTAAGCTCTGTAATACAGCGCCGGGTCGAGGGTCGTGACTCCTGAGACGCCGTGTTTTTTCACAAAAAGCCTTACGTCGCTGCGAAGTCGTTCCTGTTTTACCGATTCCAGTTCATGCAGTTTTCCGGCTTCTGACACTGCGTTTTTCCATGTCCCGAAGTGCCGCCTCGCCGCAGCATAGATCAACCGCTGACTCGCATGTGCATGCTGGATTGTCTCTGCGTCCATCTCTTCAATGATCCTGAGGATATTATCTCTGTTCCACTTGCAGTCTTTATTCAGTTTTTCACGGTGTTTTATATACTCAAGATCAACATCCAGCCCCGCCTCTGCAAGGGCTTGTCTCCAGCTTCCAAAATAACGGCTGCTTACTGCGGCGCTGAAAAGAGCAGGGTCCTTTACTCTCACTTCTCCGGGAGCCATTACGATCCCGTTCCTGTGAAGATGCCTGATCCTGCGCAGTATTTTATCCCTTGACCATTTTTTATTGTGTTTCAATGCCATATTCAACGCTTATAACCGATTGTTCTAAGAAATCTTCTGCGCTCTTCCTTCTCCGCATCACTCTCAGATCCCAGCGGTGCTTCTCCGTCAATAACCCCTATGATGCCTCTTCTCTTGTCTTCCTCGGCGATAACGACCTTGATCTTGTTTGCCGTGGCTGCGAATATACAGCATACCTCAGGGACAGCTTTGATATTGTTCATGCAGTTGACGGGAAAAATGTCTTCCATCACGATTACAAAGACATGCCCCGCGGCTATATTGCTGCAGTTTTCCTCCGCACATCGAACCAGATCGGGGTCTGTCCCGTCGCTCCTCACAAGTCTCGGTCCGCTTGCTTCTGCAAACGCCAGTCCGAACCTGGCGCCATGGCTTCAAACAGGTCTTCCACACTTTTTATAAAATGCGCCTGCCCAATAATTATGTTCTGTTCCTCTTTTTTACGTATATCCACTGTACTTATATCCATGGCACACCTCCGTGATACAACTGAAATTATAAAAGTTTCTTAGAATTTAGTCAAGTCAAAGCTCATTTTCAAAATAGCTTGACAAACGTTTCCTCTGTCATAAAATTAAATAAAGTCTGGAGGGTTTATGAAATCAGTTTTTTCATTAAACAGTAGTACATTTTCTCTTAACGTCCTCGTGACTGACAGTCTAGAGGATACCTTTATCATCCAGTTGAACGGCACCGCCGACGAGGAAGGTTCAGAACTCATGTCTCAGGCGTCTGACAAGCTGCTGCAGTCACATGTGGGCAGCATAATACTGGATTTCAGCAAGACGACATCTGTTACCACCGGAGGGTGGAACTTCATAATAAAGTTAAGGACACTTTTAAAGGAGCGCGGGGCTGAACTCTACCTTATGCGCATGCCTCCTTCTGTCTACACACATTTTACAGAATTTGAGTTCAAAGACCATTTCAGCCACTTCAGGGCGTTTGGAGACATCATAAGGCATATTAAATCCAGGGAAGAGTCAGAGAGCGCCGCGGCAAAACAAAGCTACTCTGGCACACACCCCATAAATGAGGACAAAGAGACCGAAGAGAGTACACAGACTTTTTCACACGAAGTCGTGGAAGAAGAACTCTATCCCGACAGTTCTACTGAAAGTGAGGGGTCTTTTCCCCTTTCAAGAAGCAGAAAGACCTATGAACAGGAAAGCAGCGTGACAGAATTTGACGGGGAGATGCCCGGGACCCGTGAAGATATTGACGAATCCGGCATCCCCGAGAGGATGATCGCCATCAGAGGCAAGCTCCGGTCTCTTTTTGAGATGAAGATATACGATTGGAAAAGTCTCGGATATGACACATCCTATCTTGATTCTTATCTGGACAAGAACCTCGACGAGACAAAAAAAGCCTTCTCACTCTTCGCGGCCAATCTCAGCGAGAGCAGGCGCTACAGGGAAATACTCGAAGAAAGTGATCATACTGATCTGGAAAAAGATTTTAACGATTTTTCCAGGATGACATACGACCCCATGGATATTGATAATATCAGGGAGAGGTTCAAGGATTTTTCCAATAAGATGAACCGTTTCAAAAAACTATCCAACAATCCCCTGTTTGACTACAATTTTGAGAACTTCATAAAAGGAGAAAGCAACAGGGAGACATATGAGATGGCCCATTATCTTGCTGAAAACCTGCAGGGTCATACACGCCCCGTCTATATCTACGGCGGGAACGGCACTGGAAAGACTCATATAATGAATGCCATCGGCAATAAGATCCGTACGGATCAGGGATTAAAAGTCAATTACATTACCGCCACCGAGTTCATCGACAAGTATGACGAATACAGGCTCAGCGATCATATTGACCGTTTCCGCAACAGATATACCGATTGTGAAGTCATGCTTTTTGACGATATACATATGATTGACGGCAATAAGGAGCTTTCACTGGAATTCCGCCTTGTCTATGAAAAAGCCGGACAGATGGGCATACATCTTTTTATCGCCTCGGCACTCATGCCTGGTGAATTCAAATCCCTTTCCAAAGATGTCCAATCCAGGTTTAATAACAGCGTCTTCCTGACGCTTTCAGAACCTGACAGTTCCACTCTGACCGCTATTATCAGATCAAAACTCAATTTTTCAGATGTTCCCTTTGACAACGGTGTTCCAGAGATGGTATCCAGATTCTCAGACAAGAACATACGTCAGGCATTGGGCTATATCAATACTCTCGCACTTTATCATGAGACATATAAAGAGAAAGTGACAGAAGACCTGGTCCGCTCTCTTATCCTGTCTGAAGAAAAACCCATGCACATCCGTCATGATGAGAGAGAGGAACTTGAGAATGACCTTATAGTGGAAGAGCACCCTTTCGCCGACGATTCTCCGGCAGCAGGGGAAAGGGATCTCATGGACGACAACCACGAGGATATCCTGGAGGAAAGCAGTTTACCTGTGGAAGAGGAAGAAGAGCTCCTCGGTGACGAAGAGCCCGCAGATCTATCTGAGTCTTTCTCAAACGATATGGTCGGGGACGCCGAAGACGATCAGTTGATTGACCAGGAACCTGCAGCCGACGATATTTCAGAGCCTTTGGAACAGGAATCTGACGAGACAGGCCTTGATGAGGACACTGAGGATAAAAATGAGGAAGATGAAAATATATTCGAGGATGATTTTGACTTTGAGGATGATGACTCCTCATGGGACGATGATGATAATGATGACCCGTTTGCACTTTAAAACAGAGAAGGAAACCCAATGAACGATAATAGAAGGAAACGCACATCTTATTTTGTGAACCTGGGGCTGTTTACAAGCCTTGTGATAATAATGACCCTCATAACCAAGATCCCAATCCCCCAGAGCAAGGGTTATATCAACCTGGGAGATTCCATGATCCTGCTGGGCACACTTATTTTCGGAGGCAATTTCGGATTTCTTACGGGTTCCTTCGGATCAGCGCTTGCTGATATTATCGGCGGTTATCCTAATTTCGCCCCCTTCACTTTCATTATCAAAGGAGTGGAAGCATACATATTCTGGCTTCTTATCGGAAAGAACCGTTATGTCAAGATGCCTCTTATGATCTCAGCGGCTGTTGTTGCCACTTTCTGGATGGTGGCAGGCTATTTCATCACGGAATATTTCATGTTCGGCATCCCGGCTGCAGTAGCAGAACTCCCCGGGAATATCATGC
>CAZGIO010000008.1:18842-21839 GCA_964525975.1 uncultured bacterium | reverse complement strand
ATTCATCCAGCACCCATAACAGACCATGCGGCGATGTGCTTTTTCTGGTGGCTGATTCCATGTATCACACCGGGCTTGTGGATGATGCGTCCAAGGTGCTGATGCAGGTGCGAAAGCGTTACAGAGATTCCGGCAGGTATGGCGATGCCCTGTATCTTTCAGCGAAGATCGCCAGGGAGAAAGGGCAAAACGATGATTATGTCCGGTTTCTTAAAGAGATAATAAACCTTAATCCCCGGGGAGATATAATGAAAGAAACATATCTCTCCCTCACGCTCTATTATTTTGAAGTAAAAAACGGGGGAAAAGCCCTTCTCTATCTGAATAAGCTGAAACCGGAAGATCTCGAGCCGGGGCAGTACGGATGGATGATATTGTTTGTACAGCGGGATCTTGACGGCGCATACGCCACATGGGCTTCCACGGCAAAAAAATATCCCGGGACATCCTATCACTATCGGTCTGTTTTCGGACAGGGAGTGATACGACGTCAAAGGAAATCCTATGAGGAGGCGCTGGCTGTCTTTGACGGATTACTGAAAAAAAATCCCAACGGGCCAGTGGCTGACCTGGTACTGAAGGAAAAGATAATCTGCCTTACCGCTCTGAAGAGAGACAGTGACGCCGTGAAAGAGATGCAGTATTTCATGAAAGCATATCCCCGCAGTGAAGAGTATGGGGCCGTAGCTGAAAAACTGGCGGAAACGTATAAAAAGAACGGTGAATATGAGAAAGCAGTTGATGTATATCAGACATATATCAATACAATCAAAACAGCAGAGTTAAGACGCATCAAATATATGGAGATGGTCGCTTACATGGAAGAAGCGGATAAATATGAGGATGCGGTGAATGCTCTTATAGACTTTATCGGAAAAAATCCCGGAGATCCTCAAGTATCTTATCTGGTCCTGCGGATCGGAAATATCTATTACTATGACCTTAAGGAATATGACAAAGCGGCGGCCACACTTGAAAGGCTGGGCTTTGATGAGAATATTGGCGACAAGGCTCTGTATATGACCGGTTTGAGCTATGAAAAGTCGGGACGTTTTGAATTGGCGCTAAAGACATACGCTAAACTTATTTCCCGATTTGATTTTTCACCGATGAAAGATAAAGCCGTTAAGCGGTCCATGTATCTCAATAAATATGTTATCAGGGACCCATACCTGGCAGTGGAAAAACTGGACTCTCTTCTCAATGAAAGCAGCTCGCTGTCCAGTAACGAGATAGCGAAGAAAAGAGGCGGAATATTTTTCGAGCTCAAGGAGTTCGAAAAAGCCGCGGGATATTTCTCAGAAAGCGGTGAAAGGGATAAAGGCTATTATCTTGCTGAAATTTACGCTCTTCTGAAAAAAGGGGAGAACAGAAAGTCAATCAAAAGCTTTTTTATGGAGAATATGACTGATTACCCTGATATCGGTAAGTTGTATGAGGAAGTACTGCTTTATTATGACATGTCTGACACCATAGAGAGCAGTGATTACCTCTTCTTTTTTAATAATTTTGCTCCGTTCGTCAGTGAAGAGACTGTGGTGGCTTATGTGGATTATCTCATTGTAAGTGAAAAGTTTAAGGAACTTGAGGGATTTCAGGTCCCCGGGGATTTCAGCGAATCAGGGGAATCCGTTATATATATTGAGGCCATGCGGGCTTTTTATTCAGATAACCTTGGAGAAGCTGAAAAGATGCTGGACAGGCTTGAAAACAGCTCAGTGACTGACCGGGAGACAGTGGATTATTATAAAGCTGAGATATGTCACAGGACCGGCAGAGCCGATGAGGCGGAAAACCTTCTCGCTGGAATAAGGAACAACTATGAGATGAAGATAAAAGCCAGCCTGCTTCTGGCGCGTATATCTTTCAACAAGGGACAGTACAGAGACACTGTTTATTATCTATATAATGTGACTAAGAGAAAACCGGATTATTACAGCGATCCCGACACAATGAACCTTTATTCGGAAAGCCTGTACAGGCTGAAGGACCGTAACAACCTCCTGACACTTATTGAGAATATGGAAGAAAAAAGCGGGGAGATGAAAGGCGTTAAAGGCATTTCTTACATCAAAGCGGGTATGGATGAAAAGGGTGTGGCTCTCCTCCGCGCAGCAGGGGGCGCAATGGATGCCGAAGTCTATGATGTATACCTGAGAAATGAGCGCTGGGGGGATATTATAGCATTCTTTTCCGGAAAAAACGGTTATCACGTGAGCAGGAGGATAAATGCCTACGCTGAAAGCGGCAAAGTACAGACTGCGGAACGGATCTACCGGGATAATAGAAAGAAAATCGCTGATTTTACAGGCGAAATAACTTATTACCTTGCCAGAAACATATTAAAAAACGGCGATATTGGCGCGGCGCTCAAATATGCTGATTCGTCCATGAACTCCGGACAGGGAAGCTGGCCGCTGAGAGCGCGATTTCTCAAGGGTAATGCGCTGCTTTCCCAGGGGGAGTTTGAAAAAGCCTTGAAAGAGTTCAGGACAATAGAGTCATCCCCATTGAATGATTTTAAAGATGAACTTTTTCTTTCCATGGGACAGGCTCTGTTCGGATTGGGAAATACAGCGCCTGCTCTGGAATATTTCGAAAAATCATATGAAAGCAGCCCCAATGCCGATGCATTGTACAATAAGGGGATTGTCTGTAAACGTATAGACGATCTTTCAGGAGCCAGAGAAGCGTTTAAGGGAGTCATCACTGAGTTTCCTGAACATAAGCTCTATTTTGACGCGTACCTGAATTATATCTATACATATATGGATGGAAATGAGTATGACAGGGCTCTTGAAGAACTGCAGAGCATATCTGACAGGATACCTGAATCTCTCCGTATGGAAGTACAGTATCATATAGGTGACTGTTACTACGGTAAAGGGGAATATATTGATGCAGTAAGGGAGTTCATGAAAGTCAACTATATTCCCGTGAACACAGATCAGGATTTTCAGTTTAAGGTCACCGCTCTGTTCCAGGCCGGACAATCAT
>CAZGIO010000008.1:4893-18832 GCA_964525975.1 uncultured bacterium | reverse complement strand
CGCAGCGCGGTGGAGATATATGAGACAATAATTAAGATTTCAGGAAAGGATACGGTCTATATGAAGACAGCGGCTGAAAGGATAGAACAGCTGCGCCGTTACTGATATGAGTGATACTGATTATACCACGATACAATATGCCGTAAAGTTTGACCCGGCTGATTCTGAAGTGTATGTGACCATACAGATAAAGAACAGCCTGCCGCTGCAGGAACTTCAGAACGAGATCATGGATTTTATCGGAACCTCCGATCAGCCTGTACAGGATTTTTTTCTTGAAGATGATATACGTGATATGACAGGGGAACTTCAGCAGAGGGATATGGATATCATCGAGCATCTGCTGAAATTCGGAAAATTGTACCGTGATACATTTATACTCCATGGCACATACGCCCGTGATGTGCTTCCTCTTTTTATCGGCTCAGATAACCTCACTGAGATGAACAACGGAAAGCCTGTCAAAGTCGAGGATAAATATATGCGTCCCAGACTTAATATATCCGCTGATTCCGAGGCCATAGTCATAAGGCCTGAAAGCGCTTCGGAAAGTATGGTCTATAATCTTCAGGGTGAAAAATGGTACCACAGCGGCGGTGTTCTCGCAAGGCTTCAACCAGTGTATTCTCAGAAATCCTGGGACGTGCTGCTGACCACAGGACGGGAGTTCCGTGAAAACGAGATGTCGGATTTTATTGACAATTTTCATAATTACTGGAACCGGTATGTGGATTTCAACTGGACCGGTAAAACTTCAGGAATATCCATTCTGAACAATAAATTGAATATTGAACTATTTATAGATTATTCAGAGGGTTTTGTGAAGATCAGACCGCTTTATAAGTATGGGCAGATAGATTTTGATTATAATGACATCATCAAAAAAGGACCCTACATTATCAAGGAGATGGAAGATTCCGTCTATTATATAAAGCGTGATCCCAAAAAAGAGCGCAGATTGTTCCTTTTCTTCTTTCAGTATAACTTTAAATGGAACGGGTCATTCTTTGTCCTTAGTGAAAACCGGGATATCATAGAGTTTCTCATAAACGGGTTCAAGAGGATTCCTGCGGACTGGGCGAAGAAATTAACACCTGAATTTCGTAAGATACGGGTGATGAATGTACGGATCAAACCAGTGGTGCGTATTTCAATGAGTCAGTCGGATAAGTTCGGCCTCTCAGTAAACTGTACTTTGAAAGAGGATTTTGTTATAGATCCGAAAGTGATAAAAAAACATATCGATGAAGATGATGAATATATCAAGATCAGCGACACAAGGATATTGAAGCTGATAAATCTGGAGGAAATACGCAGCATAATGGATGACCTCTCTTCAGGACTGGGATGCGCCGTGGACAGCAGCGGACAGTACTTCAGTAAGATCTTTTTTCTGCCCCATCTTATCAACCATCTGAAAAAATATGAAGGACTGGAAGTAGTGGGTGATTCACGGTTTACAGAGATGTATGAAGAGATGACAAATATCAGGGGCATAAACAAGAGCGACGTGCCGCCCCCTCTGGATACAATACTCCGCGAGTACCAGAAAGAAGGGTTTTACTGGATGAATTTTCTCCATAAATACCATCTTTCCGGGGTGCTGGCTGATGACATGGGCCTTGGGAAGACCGTCCAGGCACTTACCCTTGTAAAGACATTGAAAGCTGATATCCCTTCCATTGTGGTCTGCCCGAAATCATTGATGCATAATTGGGCAAAGGAGATAAGAAAATTCACTCCCGACCTAAAGACTGCTATTGTGGAGGGAGGCAGGCAAAACAGGGAATCCATACTTAACGGATACAGAGATTTTGACATCATCATCACATCCTACTCACTGCTGCGCAATGATATTGACCTCTACCAGGGAAGAGAGTTCTATTATGCCATCCTGGATGAGGCCCAGCATATTAAAAATTACCTCACAAAAGTTGCAAAAAGCGTTAAAAAGATCAATTCACGCTACAGACTTGTCCTTACAGGGACTCCCATGGAAAACTCTTTAAGGGAACTCTGGTCCATATTTGACTTTCTTATACCGGGTTATCTGGGCAGCAGGAAAGAATTTACAAAAAACTTTGAGAAAGAGTTTGAAAACGGTGTCCAGAACGGAGGGATGAAAGAGCTCAATGACAGGATAAGGCCGTTTATCCTCCGCAGGACAAAAGAGGAGGTCCTCACAGAACTACCCCCTAAGATCGAGCAGACAGCTGTTGTGCCCCTTACTCCTGAACAGAAATCCTATTATGACGGTGTATTGGAAAATATCCGCAGTGAGATCTTCGGGATCGTGGAGAAAGAAGGGTATCAGAAGAGCAAGATGCATATACTCAGCGCATTGATCAGGTTACGGCAGATGTGCAATCATCCGGGCATGATATACCCGGAACTGGCCTCAAAGGATGAACTGTCCGTCAAGCTGGATCTGCTGAAAGAGATCCTCGCTGAATCAATGGACGGAGGACACAGAATACTTCTCTTCAGCCAGTTCGTGAAGATGCTGCACATTATCAGAGATTTCCTTCGGAAAGAGAAGATCAATTTTGAATATCTTGACGGGAAAAGCGTGAAACGCCTTGAGATAGTGGATCATTTTAATGATGACCCCGATATACCCATCATACTTGTGAGCCTGAAGGCAGGGGGGACAGGGCTTAATATAACAGGCGCTGACACTGTAATACATTTTGATCCATGGTGGAACCCAATGGTGGAAAAACAGGCAACAGACAGGGCTTACAGGATGGGGCAGAAGAAGACAGTCAACGTCTATAAGTTTATCACTGAAAATACAATAGAAGAAAAGATCATACAGCTCCAAAATGAAAAAAAACATATATTTGATTCTCTGGATTTTACAGACAGCAAGTTTTTGAAAAATATCAGCTGGGATGATCTGAAGATCCTTTTTGAGTAAAAGGAGGCGGACCATGGTCCGGAAACCAAAGTATGCAGGAAGCTTTTATCCGGCCTCTTCACAGGAAATCATAACATTTATTGACAAGTCACTGCCCCGGGACAGGGGACTTGATATGATGGGCTGCGTATTGCCACATGCGGGATGGGTCTTTTCGGGGCATACTGCTCTTAAGACGTTGGGAGCCCTGGGGGAACCTGATAAGATCAGGCGCTGCGTTATATTCGGTGCCGTTCACCATTATGGAGTAAGCTTGCCTGTGATCTCATCCAGTGAGGCTTGGGAGACTCCTCTGGGAATTGTAAATCTGGACAGAAGAGCTTATGAGGAGATGGCAGGGAGCGGGATGGTGGAAATATCTCAGGAAAAACATAGGGATGAACATTCAATAGAAGTATTGGTGCCCTTTGTACAGTACCTTATGCCCGGAGCTGAGATATTTCCGGTGCTTATACCTTTCTATATCCAGCAGGATCTGTCTTTGTATGTGAGATTATTTTCCATACTTAAAGGGGAAGACACTCTCTTCGTGGCTTCCAGCGATCTTACACACTACGGTATCAACTATGGCGATAATTCAATGGGGAGTGGAAAAGAAGCTGTAAACAGTGTGCGGAAAAACGACATGCTGTTTGCCGATCTCGTGAAAGACGGGGATCCGGAGGAGATCATCCCCTATGCGATTGAACACAGATCCGCATGCGGGGCGGGGGGGATTGCTCTCCTGAAGGGGATAGCCGGTGACGCTTGCACTCAAATTGTGGATTATTCCAACAGCTGCGAGATCTATCCTCAGGGAGGTTGCAGCTCTTTTGTCACCTATTGTGGTATGGCATTCGTCAGAGGCCCAGTTTCTCCTTGAGTTGCGGGAGGAATGTACGGCTTATCCTGAAAAGGCTTTTTTTCTGATCGGACATCCTGACTCTGTAGTCCTGAAGCACGATCTTCTCGATCTTATGGATCTTGTCCAGGGCTATGATGAGACTTTTATGTATGCGGCAGAATTTTTCCGGATCCAGTATGTCTTCCAGTTCCTTTAAAGTCATGCTGCAGAAATATTCGGTGTCAAATGTATTGAGAAAGATGTATTTATCGGAAGACTGAAAATAATATATCTCATCTTCGGGGATGATGATGATCTCGTCATTCCTTTTTACGGTGAACCGCCTTTTGATCTTCTCCTTTTTAAGCATCTGCGTGATGAAATTGTTCATGTTTTCCGCCGCCCCGCGATCAAGGACACGCTTAACAGATTCTTTGATCCTTTTCCGGGATACAGGTTTCAAAATATAGTCGATACTGTTTACTTCGAAGGCTTTCAACGCATAATTGTCGTATGCGGTGGCAAAGATGATCATGGGTTTGTACCCCAGTTCCGATATCACTTCAAAACCGCTCATCTCGGGAAGTCTTATGTCCACAAAGATAAGGTCCGGCCTGAGGCGGTTGATGATATCCACGGCATCGCGGCCGTTGGAAGCCTCCCCTTCGATGGATATCTCAGAGATCTCCCCAAGCAGCATCTTCATCCGCTGCATTGCCGGTTTTTCGTCTTCAACTAAAACTGTTCTTATCTGCATGGCACCTCCATATGAACTCTTGTTCCCCCTTCAGGGCGTAAATAAATCTTGAAGACTCCCGATGAACCGTAGATCATCCTCATCCTCGCACGCAGGCTCTCAAGGCCGAAACCCGAGGATGTCCTGTGGGCTCTGTCGTCATCGTAACCAACTCCATTATCCAGGACTTCGATGATGATCGTATTATTATGCTTCTCAGCTTTTACTTCTACTTTTCCTCCCTGTTTTTTAGGCGTTATGCCGTGTATCACGGCATTTTCAACGCTCAGTTCTATCATGAGTGGAAGGATCTGCAGCTCAAGCATATCATCGGGAACATCTATCTGATACTCAAGCCTGTCCTGAAAACGGATCTTTTCGATCTCAAGGTATGATCTAACCAGATCCAGTTCTTTTCTCATGGTTATCTGAAAATCATCGGGAAGGTAAAGTATGCTCCTGTATATGTCTGAAAGGCTCTGGATCGTGTATTCAAGTTTCTGCGGGTTGTTCTCATACCCCATGGAGATCAGAGAGTTTAGAGTGTTGAAGAGGAAATGGGGGTTCAGCTTTGATTGAAGGAGCCGGAGCTTAGATTCGGTCTCAAACTGTTTTCTGGAATCCTCTATATGCCGCATCTGCAGACGGTAGTTCTCATAGATCGTCAAAGCGGCGAAAATGATACCTGCAAAGAGAGCATTGTTCCATAATACCGCTGCCCGTTCATAGGGGAAATATTCCACCCAGGACAAATAGAGGAGAAACTGAAAACCCAGGAACGTCCCGGCGCCGGTGGAAAGAACAAGATTCATGATTTTCAGCAGTGTGTTAAGAAGATTGCTCCTGAAAGTCTCTTTGGCGGTAAAGGTTGTATAGAGTCTGCGGAATAAGATATATGAGAGCGCGATAAGATTATAAAATACCGCATTGTTGTACATAGTATTGCTGAAGTTGTAAACAAGGGGTTTTCCCGTGACTTTGATATATGTAAAAATAAACACGGCGATCTCAAAAAGCAGGAAGCTCAGTATGAACTTAATCCGTTTTTTCATCGTTTCTCCATGTCAGTACTTCTTATATTGCAGCCACAGACTGGCATATCGTCCGGTCCCCGATGATTTATCCAGAGAATAACAGATGGACATGTTTCTCTTTGCTTCCTCATAGTCGCCGTTTCTCTCATGTATTTTTCCTATTCTGAAATAGCAGTCCTGGATCAGGGCAACCCTGATGTCCCTTATGGTAGGAGAATCGTTTTTTGTCACAGGCTGGTTGAAAGCCTGCCATTTTTCCCACTCTTCCGCAAATTTTTCAGGAGTGCTTTTACGGAGCTCGTCTGCGACCTGCTGAAAATATTTCAGGGACGTATCTCTTTTTCCGAAAAAACCGGGGATGTAATAATATGTCTTGGCGAATTCCAGACGTTCAAGGATCCTGAGATTTCCGGACTTTTCAAGTTTTACAGACTCCCGCAGGGCCTTGAGAGTCCATCTGTATTTATCCCACACCCAGAAGGCATCCAGCCCTTTTCGAGTCTGTATGCGGATGAAAAAGACCTTGAGGAGTCTCTCTTCGGGATATTTTTCCATAAGACGCTCCATGGATGTCATAGCCTTTTCCAGTTTGGAGTTATCTTTATTCACAAGGTATCCTTCATGATAGGTCTTATAGACAGACTGGAGTTCGCTGACAAGGGTGTCATCCCGGGAAAAGGATAAGACAGGGAAAGCGAGAAGAAAAAGGAGTATGACAGACAGTCTTTTCATCATGATTGACTATCATACTCCAAACTGGACAAATTTCAAGCCATTAATAACTTGTGTCGTCCTCAAAATCAGTAGCAATGATGATTTCGAGGATATCAGAAGGGAGTTCTTCACCTACATCAGTCTCGTAGGGGGCTTTGCTCCAGAGCGTGGTGTCCTCCTCGTACGGTTTTGCCGTCACAAAATTGGAAAATGTCAGGGCGTATTTCTCGAAGATGCCTTTGATCATTATGTAGCTGTCGTCTGCTGCAGAGAGGCTGTCCACGAAGTATGAACTTGTGGTGTCCCCCAGCTTGAAATAATCTGCGCCGCTCCCTGAAGACTTATATATATGGAACCTGATGCCGTCGGCTATCTCGCTGTATGAAAGCCCGTCTTCCCAATGAAGGATGCTTTCAAAACCGGAGCTGCTCCCTTCCATTGTGATCCCCTGGGTCAATGTGCCCTGGGGCATGATGATCTCCCCTGATATGGAATGGTAGGTGAAGATCAAATCGGGGTCCTCCTCCACAGCTAAGGGTGAGGAATATTTGCTGCAGCCTGATGCCAGCAGTAAAACTGAAATGAGAATGAAAAACGCTTTTTTATTCATAATTTTCTCCTTTCGCTCTATATGGTTATGGGGACGAAATGTATTTTGGTAAACGAAAAAAAGACAAGACGCAATATAGGCGGATAAGAAGCCTAAAACCTGTGATGAAACGAAAATGAAGAAATATTAAACACTTGAAAAAAAGCCCCAGTTGGATTATTATCATCTTAGCGAGACAATAAATATGGAGGAATCATGGGTATTATTAAGAAAATCACCGGTGCTGCCGGGCTGCTCAGGGCAAAACGGCTGACAAACAAAGCTAACAGACTCTTGTCCAGAGGTGAGCATAATGACGCAAGGACGTTATATCTTCAGCTGGAGGAGATGGGTTTTGTCAATTATATGATATATCACAATATCGGGACAATATATTTTGAGGAGAATGATTTTGATAAGGCTGAAGAATATTTCAGCAAAGCAGCCAGGTCAAATCCCGGCAGTATCTTGAGTTATTCTCTTCTTTCAGAAATATATCTCAGGAAAAAAGAGTGGAATAAAGCAGAACAGACTATGGAAAAGGCTCTGGAAGCTGAACCTTATAACTATTTTTTGAAAAAAAGAAAGAACAAAGTATTTAACAAGGAGTGGCGTAAGAGTTATGTGAAGTCTCTTGAAAAGACCGAAGAAGGCGCCGCCGCTCAGAAAGATAAGAGAAATACCGAGGCTCTGGGCCACTACAGTGACGCAGTGGGTGCTGACCCCAAGAATGCTCTTGCGCATTTTTTATATGGGAGCCTGCTGTTTAATGAAGGAGAGAAAGAGAAAGGCCTGGAGCATCTTTCCATAGCCGTCGAGATAGAACCTGCCAATAAGCAGTACGGATCAGTGCTCACGGCTTATCAGAACAGGATGAAAGAAAATAAAGGCGGTGTGAATTAATGGATCTTTTTGAGATAAAGAACATCCTCGAAAACAGCAGTTCCAAGATCGGCAAGATGAAAGATTATCTTGGTATTGAAAAAGGTAACGCGAGGATAGAGGAGATAAAAAAAGCCATGACTCTGGAAGAAGTCTGGTCTGAACAGAAAAAGACAAAGGACCTCGGAAAAGAGCTCCGCCTTCTCGAAGACAAGGACCAGAAATATAAGATGCTGAAGGAAGACTATGAGGAGATCTCTGTGATGATCGAACTCCTTGAAGAAGATACTGATCCCGGTTTGAAACAGGAACTGGAAGAAAAAGTGGTGGCTTTTGAGAAACTGCTTGCTGAAAGTGAGTTGCGAAGTCTTCTTAATGAGAAAAACGATCCCAGCGACGCTTATCTGGAAATACATCCCGGAGGAGGATGCACGGAATCCCAAGATTTGACTTCCATGCTCATGAGGATGTATGAGCACTGGGCAAAAAACCACGGTTATTCACTGGAGATCGTTGATTATCAGGACGGTGATGAAGCTGGTGTCAAGGCTGTGACAATGAAAGTCTCCGGGGATTACGCCTACGGTTATCTCAAGACAGAAAACGGAGTCCACAGGCTTGTGCGCATCAGCCCCTTTGATTCCAATAAAAGGCGTCACACCTCTTTTTCCTCTGTTTTTGTCTATCCTGAGATCGAGGAAGATATCGAAGTGGAGATCAATGAAAAAGACCTCCGCGTGGACACGTTCAGAGCCTCAGGGGCCGGCGGACAGCATGTGAATATGACAGACTCCGCCGTAAGGATTACTCATCTGCCCACAAATACAGTGGTGCAGTGCCAGAATGAACGTTCTCAGATACAGAACAGGGCATGAAGATGCTGAAAGCGAGATTGTATCAGCTTGAACTTGAAAAACTGGAAGCTGAGAAGCTGAAGTTTCAGGACTCCAGGAAGGAGAACGCCTGGGGAAGCCAGATCCGTTCATATGTGCTTCACCCCTATAAGATGATAAAAGACCACCGCACGAACATAGAGACAGGCAATACCGATGCTGTGCTCGACGGAGATATAGACAAATTTATTTTTGGCTATCTGGATTTCAGACAGACAGGAGTGAAACGGTCCTGAATGGGCTTTTTGAAGATACTGCTTATCGCATTTGCTTTAGCTCTTGACTCTTTTGCTGTCTCCATCGTCTATGGCTTTGACCTGGAGTATATACACCCGAGGAACATGGTCTCTGTCGCGGCACTCTTTGGTTTGCTCCAGGGTATGATGCCTCTTATGGGCTGGCTGGCCGGGAGGGGATTTTACAAATGGATATCCCCAGTGGACCATTGGGTTGTGTTTGCGATCCTGGGAGGGCTTGGTGTTAAGATGATCATTGAAAGTTTTCATTCGCAGGAAAATACCAAAGTCATAAATTATTCAACGGGCATGCTTGTAATGCTGGGTGTTGCAACAAGCATAGACGCTTTGGCTGTGGGTATCTCCCTGGCATTGCTGGATGTCATGATCGTGATTCCAATTGCTGTTATAGGCCTGGTCACTTTTATAATGGCTCTGACAGGCATATATATCGGGAGAGTTTTTGGGAAAGTGTTCAAAGGATACGTGAATATCGCAGGGGGCTTGATATTGATCTTTATCGGCGCTAAAGTCCTCTTGAGTCATCTGAAAGGAATGTGATTATGAAAAAGACTATTGTCATGGCCTTAGTTCTTTTGAGCAGTATGAACGTCTTTTCGCTTGAGATATTCTCTTTAAGAAGCTACACCAGAGGATATGACCTTGAATATTTCAGAGATAATGTATATGCTGCCACTGACAACGGTGTTTTAAGATATGATGAGCATGATGAATCTTTTGTCATCTATGAAGAGAAGGAGAAATGTCTTAGCGGCAGAGAGGTGTATAACGTCATAGCTGCTGACAAGAATGTGAATCTTCTCGCCTTTGCCGATGACGGCGTCTGGAGACTTGCTCTGAACGATTCCTGGGAACGTATTTTTGATTCACTGGGTAAAGTAAACGGCATGTCCGTCAGCGACGGGAAACTGTTCCTGGATACGGAAAAGGGAAAATACTGCTATGATTCCGACCGCCGCATGATCATCCGGGAAAGCTCACGGAATTACATGTCTCCCCATGACCCCTTCGATGAGTTTGTCCTTATAAATGAGCGGCTCACTATGCAGATGGGTGTCGCCGATCATATTAAGACTGTGTCGGGAAAGACTGTGATGCTTGCAGATGAAGGGTACATTACTCTCTATGACGGGTTTCGTTATTCAATAGTCTATGACAACGGATCACTTTTTGATGAGAATATCGTCAAAGTCTCTGATCTCCCCGGAGGAGGGACCGCATTTGCCGGCAGCCGGCTTAACATATATGAAAACGGCAGGTTCTCTTTTTATGCGGACCCCCTGCTGGATGGAAAAATAAATGATATGATACCTTTCAGAAACGGACTTCTCATTGCCACAAAGACCAATGGCCTCATATACTGGAACGGCGGTGTGAAGCAAAATATAACAGCATCAGACGGTTTGTCAGACAATAATATAACAACAGTGGCTCTTGATGATAACGTCATATATGCCGTATCAAAATATGGGATCGATCTGATTGATTCCCGCCGCATGAACGTGAAAAAACAGGTCAGGGGCATGGATTATTTCAAGATATTAAAGATCGGGATCGCAGATGACGCCCTCCTTCTTCTTCACAAGGACAGGATAGTAATATCCAGGGGAAAAGATAACAAGGTCCTCCATGCAGGGGATCTGTTCAATGATATCTTGTTTGACTTTACATACCATGACGGGATTGTCTACATTGCGGGAAACATGGGTCTGGTCAATTACGACATAGCCACAGGAGAAAAAAACCACATGGGAGCTGTAAACATATCTGTTACAGCTGTGGCTGTCAGGGATGAGTTTCTTTATGCCTCCACTGATGAAGGGCTGCATATCCATAATCTGGAGGATGACTGGACAAAAACCTATGATCAATATGACGGCATCGACCAGGGGCGGGGGAAAGCGCTCTATTTTTTCAATGGCGCACTGCTGCTGGTAACAGAGAAGGGAATAGATTATATTGTCCGCTGACTTGTATCAGTCCCGTTCGTATGAGGATACTATGGCAGTGGCGGAAAAACTCGCCGCATGCTGGAAGCCCGGTACTGTCATTGCTTTGTATGGGGGGCTTGGCGCGGGGAAAAGCGTTTTCTGCAGAGGAGCTGCTCGTTATTTTGGCGTCCCCGAACGGGAAGTGAGATCTCCGACCTTTACCCTGCTGAATATCTACAGGTCGGGGGAGATACAGATAAACCACTTTGACCTTTACAGGATCGATGACCCTGATGAGCTTTTTTTCCTGGGTTTTGAAGACCATATATATTCAAACGCCATATCTCTTATTGAATGGGCCGAACGGATCGAAGACGAACTTCCGCCGGAAACTGTGAGGATCTTCCTGGATGAGGACGGTGGAGATAAGAGGACAATAACAGTGAAAGGAATGAGATGCTGACGTTGACCATTGATAGTTCCAGATTTGCCGGGAGCGTGGGCCTGTTTGACGGGATTAAAGAGCGCATAAGTGTCAGGTTTGATGTTAAAGCCACTTTTTCCGAAAAATTACTTTATATGACTGATTTTATCCTGTCAGAAGCGGGATATTCCCTGAAAGATGTGGAACTTCTCGGTATTAATTCAGGCCCCGGATCATTTACAGGCCTCCGGATAGGGATGTCCATTGCAAAGGGCATGGCTTATGCAAAAGGGATCCCCGTAGTCAAAGTGAACACACTGCATATGATAGCAATGAAATGCCTCAGAGACGGGGAGAAAGGTGTGCCTCTTTTTGACGCCAGGAAAGGGCAGGTCTTTGCGGCTCTGCTGGAAAAAGAGAATGGAGCCCTAAAGGAGATCATACCCACAGGGGCTTATAAATTGGATGATTTTATCGGATCCTGTGACTCGCCTGAAAGCCTTTTGTTCATGACAGAGGAAAAATACCGCAATGAGATCCGTCCCCTGGTTTCCGGATCTGTAACTATGCTGGAAAACAGTATCAGCAGTTATCCGGACTCTTGCGCGCGGCTGGCCTTGAAGGCTTATGAAGAGAAAGGGCCTTGTGATCTCTATGCCCTGGAACCCGATTATTACCGCGCTTCCGATGCGGAAATCAATTATGACAAGAACAGTAAAGCTTAATAAATCTCATCTTTCAGAGATCCTCGCCATTGAAAATGACTCTTTCTCCAATCCCTGGACACGTGATATGCTTTTGGCAGAACTGGACAAAGATATCACCGGATGTGAAGGGCTGCAGGTGGACGGGCGTCTGGCCGGTTTCTGTCTATACTGGGTCATCTTTGATGAAGGACATGTTGTGGACATAGCCGTAAACCCCGGAGACAGAAACAAGGGGTACGGTGAAAAGATACTTGAAAGCGCTTTAAGACATATGAAGGAAGCCGGAGCGGCATCTGTCTTTCTGGAGCTGAGAGTCTCAAATACATCTGCCAGGCGTCTCTATGAAAGAGCCGGGTTCAAAGAGATATATTTACGCAGAGGGTATTATTCCGAGGATGGCGAGGACGCGCTGGTCATGCAACTAATCCTTGATTCAGAAAGATCATAATGATATAATTCATGGTACAGAGGAGGAAGCATGATTCAGGGGCGTAACAGCGATGTGATCTATAAAAGCAGAAAGGTCCATGTTCAAACGGAATTCATGTCCAATATAAATACTATTGTGACTCTCATTTTTGATAACGGAGCCATAATAGGCAGTAAAAAGAAAAAACTCATCATCAATGGCGATGTGGACAAGATGAAAAGTAAGATCGAAGAAAAACTCGTTGAGCAGCATAAGGAAATAATATCCACCATCAAGACGTCTGAAAAAGATACCCTTCCAGAGGTGGTTCCCCAGGATAACGGCGAAGACCTCATGAATGATTTTCTTAAAGAAGTCTTCGGAGTAAACGATGTCTGAAAACCGCATCAATAAAATTGCGGTAATCATAATAACCATCATCATCATATCGGTGGTAGTGAATTTTGTAGTAAAGTCTATGCTTGAAAAAGCGCCCGGGATAACTGGCCTGGATGTCAGAGAAAGCAGATTTTATATTATTGATAAAAACCAGGTCAAAGTATACAGTCATGAAGGCACAAAACTCATGTCTTTTACATTCTCATATGAACCCGATGAACTTTTTTTTATGGATAAAGGGCCTGTCATCTATGACTATGAGACAGAGACGTGTACATTGTTTAATGATTATTTCCATCCCGTCTCTTCCAGAAAAATAGGAAAATTCGATACAGTTGTCTATCTGAACGGAAAACTGTTTGCTGTCTCTGTACGGCATAAGACAGTGACTCAGTTTGATGAGGATTTTTCTGTTGTTAAAACCGTTCGTGTGAGACATAAACCATATGCGGTCTTTGCAGATGAAAAAGGCACCATGTTTTTTTCTGCCTACAAGTCTAATAGGATATATACTCTGGACGGGGAAAAAGAGACGATACTGAATAAACTCTCCGACAGCGGAACCATTATTAAGATCCAGGCCCGCGACGGCAAATACCATATGATCCAGGCCGATGGTAAGTTCTTCTCAGTGCGATACTGTACATATGATGTGGAGAATGGAAAGACCATGGCTTCTCATAGAAAATACTATTATCCCGTTGATATGGAAGGAGTAAAGGATTATTTTTTTGTCTCTGACAACACGAGAAATATCATCGATGTATATTCCCTGGACGACAAATATCTTTGCCAGTTCGGGAACAGCAGTTTTAAAGATGAGTTCCTGAAAATCTATCACTACAGAAAAAGGCTCCTCTACACAGGCGTTTTAATGAACGTGCTTATTATCACCGGGTTTTTCGTGGCCATAGCTCTTTATGTCTACTCGAAAAACAAGGTGAGAAAGCAATGATCTCAGCTCAGAGCCGGAAAGCACTGCTTCAGGCTGCCAGAAGCGCCGTTTCAGAACGTCTTGGAGACATTGCACACATGCCTCAAAAACCTGATGATGAGACGATGGACAGAGAGTTCGGAGTCTTTGTCACCATAACAAAGGAACAGCAGCTCAGAGGATGCATCGGTTATATCAGAGGTGTGGCTCCTCTTTGGGATTCGGTAAAAAAAATGGCCTGTGAGGCGGCTTTTTCCGATCCGAGGTTTATGCCTCTCGAAAAAAGC
>CAZGIO010000008.1:0-4854 GCA_964525975.1 uncultured bacterium | reverse complement strand
GACCGCTTTCGTATAAAGAGGATATGTCCGGATATGGACTCTATATAAAAAAGGGATTCAGTTCAGGGCTTCTGCTTCCTCAGGTGGCTGAGAAATACAATTGGGACAGTATTGAGTTTCTCAGGAATACATGTGTGAAAGCCGGACTTCACCCGGAATGCTATCTTGACAATGATACAGGGATATACAGGTTCAGGGCTGAAGTATTCAGCGAAGGGGATATCCATGGTTGAGTATGTTTATTATCCTGCGCAATATGAAGATGAACCGCTTTTCAGGGAATCCGTACCGGGTATGTATGCTCTTCTGCTGGGTAAGATCCTGAAGAATACCAGGAGTATGAAGGTCTATGACCATAATTTTTTTCCATTCGAAATTAAAAAGCAGTACAGGCATTTTTTAAAAGAGAACATAGGTGCAGTATTTGACGCAAATGATACAAGAGTGTCGAAAAGTGAGATAGAGGTCTTTCTCAGCAATATCCTCGTGGAGGCGTCTAAGAAAGGAATTCTTCTTCGGCAGTTAAGAAAACGGTATTACTGCCCCTCTTGCGGAAGACTTCTGGATGACCATGAGATCAATACGGTTAAAAAAAGGATGGTCTCCCACGAGATCAGGGTCAGCCTCACGGACAGCGTGGAACCCCTGTACTTTACAGTGACTGATCTTTCCGATGTCATCAATGTAGCCGCCCTGGGCGTGCGCAACATTGAAAAGTACGAGAATAGAAAAGCTATCCTCCCAATAACAGGCAGACAGGTGGATATTTTTCAGGTCGAAGCCCTCAATAGACCGGAACTGTTTTCTTACCACTGCACTCTGGTAAACGGGATGGAAAAGATCCCTGCGACTGAATGGGAAAATAAATACATGAGCGGTACTCAGGGAGATCTGAACAGACTTGCAGCTGATTTGAAAGCTTATGGAGCCTATGTAAGCGGCAGTGAACAGGAATTAAACCGGCATACATGCAGACGCTGCGGGTCCACAGTGAAGCGGGTCCTCGCGGAACAATTTTTGATAGAGGGGGATGACCTGCAAAAACTGCATGAAGGCCCCATATATCTTAATACATATCCTTCCCTTAACAGGACCTCGGTAAAGACATACAGATGTACCCCGGAAGTCTTGAAATCCGTCTGCGGAGAGAAAAAAGAAAAGATATTTTTTGATCACAATCTCATGAAAATATGCTACCCGATAATCTATGACAGGAATATTTCCCATTTTGTCTGCAGTGAAAGAGATAAAGATGTGCTAAGGGACAATTTTGAACTTTTTGCGAGGCTGTGCAGATCTGATATTAAGACAGGAAACTGGATAAGCGTGGCCTCGGAACATTCAGATGTCTCTTTGAGGCAGTATATGCAGCAGAAGTCAATACGCATCGAGGAGATCGTCACACCGCTTAAAAAAGCACGGCAGCCGTTTTATATGACATATATGCATAAATGGAGTCAGATATTTCAGAACAGCGCATTGTTTCAGGATCTGGAGATCAGAGTGGATTTTTATTTTGACAAGATGATACTCACCCATTTCGAACAGTTTATCACAGACCAGCAGAACGCCATGGAGACAGGTATACTGGAAGATTATCTCCACAATCTGAGAAATATCATCAGTATGATGAATCGCTGGGTCTATCCCTACTTAAAAAAAATATCACCCTCTGATGAACCCGAGATCTTCAGGAACTGTTACTATATTCATAATGGCATCATGTCATATATTTATATGCTGCTTCCAGGGGCCTCCTCTGTTGATTTCCCTAAATACAGGGAGGATTATAATTTCACAGACGAACTTGAAAAGGATCAGGTCGTCGCAGATGTTATAGACGGGATCACCGAGGGAAGAAACATCCTGGGCATGGGAGGAAACCGTAGATGCAATGTGATAATGGTCTGTCGTAACGGCGTTGATGAGGAAAAAATATCAGCAAACAGAAAATTCATCAAGGCTTTCCTTAATATAGAAGAGATATCTTTTGTTACGGAAAAGGAGATCGCAAGACAGAATATGCTTCAAGTCCCCATAAGAGATATCGATATATATCTTCCCATATTTGACAAAGCTGCAGTGGTCACCAGGATACAGGAGATCGAAGTTGTGCTTCAGCAGCTTAATGAAGCCATTGAAAGGAAAAGATGCATGCTGTTTGATTTTGAGTTTGTCACAAAAGCTGACAGACAGATCCTGGAGAAGGAAAACGGAGCTGTCAAGACTCTCCTGGAAAAAAAAGAAAAATTGATTTCCTATAAAAAACGGCTTGTTTCCCTTTTCGGAGAGGAGAACGATGGCAAAAAATAGTAAATACCTGCAGCTGCTTAATGTCTTTAAGCTCATGAGCGAGTCGCTGAACTTTGATTACATCAAAGCCACCATCATCGAACAGGCTAAAGCAGTGTTCAAGGCGGAAGCCAGTTCACTCATATTTCTTGATTCGGAGAAAAACGAACTATTCTTTGAAGTGGCCACCGGTGAAAAAGGCGAGGCTCTCAAAGAGATACGTTTTCCATCTGATCAGGGTATAGCCGGATGGATCATAAAAAACGAAAAACCTCTTCTTGTGGAAGATGTCTCTTCAGACCGCCGCTTTTACAAAGGGGTGGATAAAAAATCCGATTTTATTACACGTTCTATCATCGGGACGCCTGTATATATTGACGGAAAAGTTATCGGACTCATAGAAGTCCTTAATCCCATTGATAAAAAACCGTTCCAGGAGGCGGATCTCGAACTGCTCCGTATCTTCGCTGATATGGCCGCGCTGAACCTGAAAAACGCCATGTGGCATAAAGACGCGCTGGAAAAGGAACGGATAGAAAGCGACTTGCGGCTTGCAGGTGAGATACAGGAAAAACTCCTCCCCGACGCCGATACTGATATTGAAGGCTACGATCTGTATACTAAATACAAGTCCTGCAAAAGTGTGGGCGGTGATTATTTCGATATTCTCAGGTTCAGTGACGGGCGTTATCTGATTATCATAGCCGATGTATCGGGAAAAGGAGCTCCCGCTTCCATCGTCATGAGTACTGTGAGAGCCTACTTGCGTTCTGCTGTATATTTCAACCTGAATCTTTCCGAGATCATTCATATGGTCAACAGATATATATGTGGTGATACAGAAGCGGGGCGTTTTGTGACCATGATAATCGGGGAACTCGATACGGAATCTCATATATTACGCTATGTCAATGCAGGTCATAACTATCCCTATCTGAAGAAATCAGCCGGCGAAGCCTCGCAGCTTGAAAGCAACGATATTCCCGTTGGTATTCTTGCGGATTATGATTATGCCATATCAAACATGGAAATCGGACAGGATGATACGCTGCTGTTCTATACAGACGGAATATCAGAATGTGCTGACAAGACAGGCAGCATGTATGGGGATAAGCTTATGGAAAAAGACCTGTCAGAATGCGGCGGGAAAAGTCTGCGTGAAATAGGTGATAAGATCTTTGAGACCGCGTATGCATATGCAGGCCATGTCCAGCATGATGATATGACATTGCTTCTGCTGAGGAGAAGATGATGTCGACCCATCTGAAACTGTCTCTGCCCAGCGATACCGATTATCTGAAATGCATCGAAGCTTTTTTTATGAACTTCCTTTCAATAAACAGTATAACAGATAGGATGGATTCCCATGAGGTCTTTCTGGCCATGGTGGAAGGAATCGTCAATGCTGTAAAACACGGGAATGGCTCCGATGCAGGTAAAAATGTAATAATTGAGTTGTGTTTTTCGGGAAATATGATTAAAATTGTCATTGAGGACCAGGGGCGGGGCTTTGATCCCGATAGAGTGGAGGATCCCACAAAACCGGGAACCAGACTGACGCCGGCCGCCACATTGTCCTTTTCGATCTCGGCATGCACATTATAAGGGATCATCCAATTGTATATGAAAACCGCCAGAATCAGCATCACCTGCCCGATCGCCCAGAAGGCCGCCGCCGTCCAGATCGTGCCGCCCTCCCCGGAGACCGCGCCGTAAATCACCAGGCCAGAGGCCAGACAGATGCCGAACGCCACCGCGCCGGTTCCCTGATTGCGGTCGCGGATCAATTCGTCACTGACCTTGAATTTGTGCAGAATCACCTTGTCGCACAATAGCCAGGAAATGTTCAGCAGAATAATGCTCAAGAGGCCATAGATGCCCAGATCGATCAGATCATCGACGATGCCGAGGCTGGGACCGACCAGAACCCCGCCGATACTGAAAACCAGCCCGAAATAATAACCGGTCAGCGCCAGCGCCAGTGCCGGATTGTCTTTTTCGACCAACTCTTCGAGCAGATCGTATTCGCGATGCAGCAGATCATTGACCCGTTTGCCGATAAAAAACAGCAGGTAAAATGCCACCAGGAGAATCATACCGGTCAGAAGATGATCCCAATTCATGCTTATTTCCCCCTGCCGCCGGCGCGTCCGCGAAAACCGGTCCGCGTGCGGCCGACCCGTGTGGATACTTTTTTTGCAAATGACTGCCGGCCGGCCTTCAGACCAGCCATGCGGCGGGCATAAAAATTCGGCTTCTGCTTTTTGACGATGGTTCCGCCGGAACCGTATTGATTGTTTCTGCCGTAATAGGTTTTGCCGATATTGCGGTGGCGGATATAGTCATCGTAATCGCCCCGGTAGACCGGACGGTACCAGCCGCCGAAAAATTGCGAAAAGAGCGCGTATTTTCCGTAAAATTCCCAAAATGAGCCGCCCCGGCCGTCATCCCGCCAATGGCCGTAGCGCGAATCCCCGACATACGCATAGCCGGGCGGCTGGGCGCTTGCGGTTTGCTCCCCGTCTTTTTTGGCATACAGCGTCATACCCAGAAGGCTCTCGT
>CAZGIO010000007.1:0-22812 GCA_964525975.1 uncultured bacterium | reverse complement strand
GTCCAGCATATAATCGTGGATCCCCTGTCTCATATCAAGTCTGATCTCATCACTGTACAAAGCGTAGCCGCCGTTATAGACAGTGAGGTTTTTTCCTGCTGACATACCGCATATGAAAGCCGCTGCGGCAATAAGTATAAATAATTTTTTCATGATGCACCTCCGTATCATAATATAACACAAAAGTGGATGTTTATCCATCAAGAAGGATGTATATTGATAAATTGAAAAGAAAGCTGGTGAGCGGATTTGAACCGCTGACCTACGGTTTACGAAACCGTTGCTCTACCAACTGAGCTACACCAGCTTTTATGAATCAGATCCTGTCGAGCTCCACTGTGAAATGTCTCAGTATGGGAGCTTCTTTGACGATCTTGAGGCCGCGTTTAAGCTGATCACGTCTGTCCATGACGTTCTTCAGCCCTGCAGCTATATAATCCATATGGTTGTTTGTATATACTCTTCGTGGGATCGCCAGACGCAGAAGTTCAAGTCTTGGAAGTCTGTCTTTTCCTGTCTCGGGGTCTCTGTCAGCAAGCAGCGTCCCGATCTCCACACCTCTAACACCTGCTTCTATATACAACTCCACACCCAGCAGCTGCGCGCTGTATTCTTCCTGGGGTATATGGGGCAGAAATCTTTTCGCGTCAACAAATACAGCATGGCCTCCAAATGGTTCCTGGACGGGAACGCCGTATTCTTTGCACTTTTCCCCAAGATATTCCACCTGTTTCACCCTGGATTCCAGATAATCATATTCCGTGCTTTCATCAAGCCCCTGAGCCAACGCGCCAAGATCCCTTCCGGAAAGTCCGCCGTATGTAAGGTATCCCTCGTTCATTATACTGTATACGGAAACTTTCTGTTTAAGGCTCTCATCCCTGAAACCAAGAAGCCCGCCCATATTGGCGATGGCGTCTTTTTTCGCAGACATGGTAAAACCGTCCACATATGAGAACATCTCTTTGACTATATCTTTTATCGTCCTGTCCTCATATCCTTTTTCTCTGGTCTTTATAAAATAAGCATTCTCCGCAAATCTTGCGGCATCGAAGATCACCATCACTCCGTATTTTCTGCAAAGTTCAGATGTCTTTCTTATATTTTCCATTGATACAGGCTGTCCCCCTGCTGAATTACATGTCACTGTTATGATGACAACAGGTATGTTTTCAGGATCTTCAGACTTAAGCACAGTCTCAAGTTTACCCAGATCAAGATTTCCCTTAAAAGGATGAAAGACCTTGGTATCAAATGCCTCGTCTATGGTGCAGTCGACAGCTTTTGCGTTTCTGAACTCTATATGCCCCTTTGTAGTGTCAAAATGAGAGTTCCCCGGGACTATGTCCCCTGATTTTAGTATCTCGGAAAAGAGCACGTTCTCCGCGGCTCTTCCCTGATGAGTGGGAAGGAAGTATTGAAATCCCAAGATGTTCTCAACGGCATCTTTCAGTTTGTAGTATGAACTTGCTCCCGCATAGCTCTCATCACCCAGCATTATCTCCGCCCACTGCTTGTCACTCATGGCATTTGTCCCTGAATCAGTAAGCAGGTCGATGAAGACCTTCTCGCTCTTTAGATTGAAAAGATTGTAGTCAGCATCTTTTATCCACTGCTCACGCTCTTTTCTTGTGCTCTTTCTGATCATCTCGACGCTTTTGATCTTAAACGGTTCTGCGAATGGTAATTTCATAATGCCTCCTTCGGAGCACATTATATCAATGAGCGGTTTCAATTTCAACTAAATTTTTAATATTTAAACCTGAACCTGAAATCAAGGTTGTACTGATACTTTCCCTCGTCTTCTTCAGCGCCGGTCTGTATGGATATATTCTTATTGAGATAATAGATGAAATCCACGCGTCTGGAATCACCTTTGATCACTTCATCACGGTATGTAAGAAAGAGATTGCTGCTGATATACTTCCCCACTTCCACATTGAGATAGGGATCCTCAGCAGTAAGCACATTGCCCCGCAATGTGAACGTATCGACTATCCTGTTCCCTGTGATGGATTTGAACAGAGCTTTCTGTATATATCCCGTTGCGAACTCACCCATCTTTTCAGCAAACATCTCTCCCCCGTCACTGTCTTCCAGGCGTCTATTGAACGTAAGGAGCGATACGAGGTCTTCCGATGTCAGAGAGGGATCGTCACTGAGCAGCAATATCTCAGGATCGTTCACATCACCTGTTATAGTCAACGTCACTGTGATCCTTTCCCCGTAATATACGTCTGACTCCGCCGACAGGTCAATGCGCGGCGGGATGCCTGGTGAATTGGAAAAATATATGGTGCCGCTGGTAATCCTGAAAGGTATATTGAGAAAATTGACATTGCCTTTTACACTCTCCAGCGTTCCGGCGAAATAAACGTCACCGGTGAGTCTGGAACGCTTATAGTAGAAATCCGTCTTGATCTCAAGATCCGCATTTTCATTGTTTATCCAGACGTTGTTCTTAGCCACTATCCTTATGTTCATATTCATGCCGGATATCTCTTTTTCCAATCCTCCGCCGGAAAACATCTCGGAAAACTCTCCTTCAATATCCCCTTCCCTGACATCGATCCTGCCGTCCATGGATACACTGTCTCCCTTTCCCGTGAGGCTGACATCCCCTGATGCTATTCCGCTGAAATACCATACCCCTTCCACATCGGCATCATCAAATGTGATATCAAGCCCCAGTACAGGATCATAAATAAAATCTTTGATGGTACCTTTGACTGTAAAAACACCGTTTTCACCTGAAAAACCCCTGAACTCGTGTATTTTGATCCTGTTGTCTTTTATCACAGCTTTACCGCTCAGGTCCCTTATTACAATATCACCAAGACTGAATACTATCAGTTCCGTCTCTTCAAGTCGTATATCAGCGTCAAGACTCATCCGCTCATCGATAACAAATTTAACGGGCCCGCTGAAATAACCGCTGGATACAGAGACACCGTCTGTGGCAAAATTCACCAGAAACGACGAATATACCCGCTTTATGTCTCCTTCCACTTTCATTGCAAGTGGAAAAGGCTCATCAAGCTTGCCCTGTCTTACAAAACCTGTCAAATGTGTTTTGATACCGTCAACTGAGAAATCGATCTTACGCAGATCTATCAGATCATCCTTAAATGTACCTTCCACTTCCATTGAATCATATACCATCTCTTCAAACGCGTTGATGTTCACTCTTACCGTTGATGTATCTATTTTTATGGTCCCTTTATCTTCCAGATCCAAATCCTGGTCCATATCACATGAGATGAACACATTTCCCTCTATGTATGGAAGCAGCCTGAACATCCTGTTTATTTCATTCAGGTCCACCATCCCGTTCATGTTGAGAGAGATCTTCTTTTCTTCTGAATAAGAGAAGTCCCCGTTCACGTCACTCTCCCTTGAACGGATTGAAATACCTTGTACATCCAGGCTTTTTCCCATTGAAGTAAGTCTGTCAAACGCCACGTCGAAAAACTCTTCTCCCTGGCTCAATCTGTTCCTGAAACCTGAGACTTCCCATCCTCCGTCATTTTTTTCAGCTTCAAAGTCAAGGGTCATCTCATGATCTCCCCATAAGATTATTGCGGTGTCCCTGGCGGATAATGACCTCCCGGGGACATAGGCGATCTCGCCGCTCCCTTTTTCAGACAAAGTATTATCGTCACCATGCATGCCTCTGTAATTGAATTGAACTTCCCACACAGTCCCGATATTTACAAAAGCGCTCATCTCATCGATCACCAGTTTCTCTTTTATGACCGCATTGTCGAGCTCGGCAAAACCGATGAAATTGATCCCGCTCTCATCTTTATTCAGCACGCCCTTTAGCCGGGCAAGCCCTTTCACAGCATCATTGGGATATATCTTTTCAAGGTCAAGATCATGCACTTCAGCCTCAAAATTGTAAAAATCCTTATAATAGTCACCGGATATGTTTAAATAGCCTTTTCCAAGGTCGCTGTAACATCTGTTGATATGTATGAGGTCTCCCTCTTTTATAAAATCCAGCTCCCCGTTTCTAATATCATCGTTACCCACCGATCCTTCCAGTCCCACCAGTCTGAACTCGCCGTCAAAATCATAACGTTCCGTTTCCCTTGCATGGAAAACGACCTGTCCGTCAAGTCTTGTGGGGATCTGGATCCAGTGCCATATCTTTCTTGCATCTATATCCCTGAAATCCAGAGAACCCCTGATCTCCACATCATCCTGGAAAGCGATACGCACATTTCCCTCTATTGCTCCTCCCCCTGAGTTCAACTCCATATGGGGTACGGAAAGGGTATTATCCTTAAAATTTACTGTATAAGCACCGTCATTCAGGTCTATGTTCCGATATTTAACATCCTGCGTCCGTATCCGTCCTCTGAACTCAGGCTTTTTCAACCCCCCTGTCATCTTACCCTGTATATCGAAGACACCGTTTATCTCTTTGTCAATCAGCGCGAACGGCAATGCTCTGCTTTTCACTGCGAGATCTGACTTTGTGTTTCCAGCGGTCCCTTTTATCTTTATCTCCCCGTCCTCACTGTTTCCAAGTATATTGACGACATAATCTTTTCCGTCATATTTCACCCTGGAATTCAAAAATTTGTAGACGCGATCCCCCTGTGACAAATCCAGGTCTCTTATTCTCAACTCAAAAGTATCTTCTGAACTTTTCAAAGAGAGTGAAGCCTCATTGATCTTGACATGTTTTCTTTCATCAAAGACTATGTATATGTTTTTCAGACGCAGAGAAAAGATATTTACATTGATGGAAGTCCCTTCTGTCTCTCTCTGCAGAAAAGCCTCCATCTCATCCCAGTATAATATTGAGTCCTCTATGTTGAGCTGGAAAAGATATATTCCCTCACGTTTCATGAGTACCGCGGGCGAGATGTATATGGAAGCCTCTTTGACCAGGCTCTTTCGCCCTATATTGATCCCTTCTGCCTTCAGCTTGAAAGGAAAAGTATAACTGAAAGTTAACGCTTCAGTATCTATGTTCATCTTTTCTGCGGCGGGTTTAACAACATTTTTGATCAGATAATCGTCGGCTTCCACATAGCTCATCACTGCATAGACAAAAAAAAGGACAATGGCCGCAACTATTATATCTTTAATGAGTGTATTAAGATATCTTTTCATACCGTTAGAATATGTGACCTAAGACAAAATGTAAAGTGCCTTCTTCTTTAAAAGAGTAAATACCGTAATCAAGGCGGATTATTATAAAGGGCAGTACATACCGTATTCCCGCTCCGTAAGAAGTATATATATCATACAGGGAAATATGTCCGCTTCTCCCTGACGCCGCAGCGGCATCCATAAACAAAGCACCCCAGAAAAGGCCTTTTATCTTCTGGCGCAGTTCTATGTTTCCCGTCAAGACCGAGTAAAAATCATCACCTATCTCCTGATACTGATACCCCCTCAGGTCAAACGCCCCCCCCAGAGAAAAAAGTTCATCATACGGCGGGTTCATCACACCATTCAGGGAAAAGATATTGTCATAAGCGGCATGGGCCACAGCAAGTGTAGTCTCTTCAAGGAGATATTTGTAATATGCTGTATCATTCATCATCTTAAGATACGTGAAATCACCTTCCATAAAATCACCGTTATACTCGATCTTTGTCTGAAATGAAAATCCGGACCTTTCCGGGTGCACCTTATTATCGAGGGTGTCCCAATACAACCCCATAAAGAGCCTGTTTGTTATGAGCCATTCCTCGAGCTCTATATCAACTGATTCATCATAAAGTTCTGAATAGTAATTAAGTTTTTTCTCATATCCCCCGATTATGTAATTCCCACCTGAAAAATCCTTTTTCAAAAAACCTTTTAAAGAAAGTTCGTTGTTGAGCCCCTCATCCGCTTTTTCATTTTTTAATGAGGTTACCAGTCCCGCATTCAATCTGCGGTTCATTATCCAGCCCACCTGATACGTCATATTCAACTCTGTAAGATAATTGTCGTCTGAAAAGTCGATCTCATTGCTGTTGGATATGATCAGCCTGTGCAGCTTGTTCCACAAGTTGTAAGTGCCCCATTCAAATCCGATCCTTCCCGTGGCAGGGGATGTGTATCCGAAATCTATGCCCACCCATCTGGATCTGCCTTCTTTTATCTCTACAATGATATTGACGATCTCATCAACATCGATTATTTTCATATTAATATCTTCAAAGACTCCCATCTGATAGAGCAGTTCCTGATACTTATTGATTTTTCTCATATCAAACAGATCGCCTTTTTCGAAACCCGCTTCCCTCGTCACATATCTTACAGGGACGGTCTCAAGTCCTACGCAGTAAATATCTCCGAAATGGTATTCAGGTCCCGTTTCCACATGGACCTCAAGTGTCACATCCAGGCCATCCCCCGCTCTTTTTTTTACATCTATATTGGGTTTATAATAACCTCTGTTCTGATAATACTGTTTAAGACCTATTATTATTGTATCGCTGATCATTTTCGTCCAGCGCTTCCCTTTGTATTTTTCATAGACACTTTCAGCAAGTCCCGAGCTGCTTTGTATTTCCGCTATTACTTCCGGTTCGTTTTCCACTATATCGATATTGATGTGCATAAGCCCTTCTTTTTCCTCATACGAACCTGAGATAAGAGCGTTCGGGAACCCCGATTCAGTATAAAAAGCTTTTACGTTATCCACATCGTTATAGAATATATATGCGTGAAAGACTTTGCCTTCCGTGAGTTTTACATGTTTACGGATCTCTGCCCGGGTGAGCACAGAACTCCCTTTGACAGTAATACTGCCAACGAGGGTCTCACCCGCTGCTATCTGAAAAAGAATGAATAAGAAAAAAAGAAAAGAGAGGGAAAACCGTATTAAACGGATAAGGTTTTCCCTGCTTTTATACATTTTGTACAAGCTAATACTTTTTTTGTCTCACCATCCACAGTGACTTTGACTTTCTGAAGGTTAGGCATAAACCTTCTTTTTGTTTTATTGTGTGAGTGACTCACATTGTTGCCGGTCATGGCAGTTTTTCCACAAAAATAACAGACTTTGCTCATTGTTGCCTCCTTTTACGCGGGTTATAATAGCATCATTTTATTTTTTTTCAAGTTATTTTTATCACTATTCATCATATAGTTTTGATTCTTCCCAATAACGTTCCATTCTTTCCAGCTTGCTCTCTCCTGGAGCCGCTGTATCATGTGACAATCTTCTTTCCACATATAAGTAACGTCTCATAAACTTCCTGTTTGTCAGATCCAGAGCCTGTCTGGGATCCAGATCGAGATATCTGCACAGGTTTATGACTGAAAAAATGAGATCTCCCGCTTCCTCTTTTATGCCTTCATGGTTTCCCGTTTCGATCTCATGCTCTATCTCCCTGAGTTCCTCCCTGATCTTCCCAGTTATTCCCGAAACATCATCCCAGTCGAAACCCGTCTCAGAAGTCCGTCTCTGGATAAAGATAGCCGTTTCAACCACGTCCCCCGGGAGATCGCTGAATATCCCGCTCATATGTCCAATGTCATCCCCGGTTTAAGGCTTATGCCGTCTATACCCATTTTTCCCGCTTTTTCAATGAAATCATCGGGAGATGCCTTTATTAGGTCAAAAGTATTATAATGAATGGGTATCACATGCCTGGCTGATATGAATCCTGCGGCTTTTAGAGCGTCTTCCCCATCCATGGTGAAATTACCCCCTATGGGGAGGAAAGCATAATCCACATGATACTCTTCAAGAAGTCTCATGTCATAGGTAAGAGCTGTGTCTCCTGCAAAGTAAAACCGTTTCCCCTCGCTCTCCCAGAGAAAACCGCATGGACTGCCCATATATTCTATGCCGTCTTCGCTTATCATCCCGCTTCCGTGGAGGGCGGATGTCATCTTCAGCCATCCGAACTCAAAGGGATATCTGCCGCCGATATGCATGGGATGTGTCTTAACCCCCTGTCTTCCGCACCATGTGGCCAGTTCATACGTTGCTATTATCACAGATCCGCTTCCAGCGGCGATCTCCACGGCATCACCCAAATGATCACCATGTGCATGGGACACAAGGATATAATCAGGTTTTACGTCAATATCCTTTCCCTGTACCCAGGGATTTCCCGATATGAAAGGGTCGACAAGTATAGTCCATCTTCCTTCAAAAAGGAGTGCCGAATGTCCCAGATATGTGATCTTCAAATAATCTCCTTAGTCCAGTTCATACGGGAACAGGGCAATGCTTTTGTACACAAGGTCTTTCATTCCGCTGAAATCATCGATTTTTACCGAAGAAAAATTTTCTTTTAAAGATTCGAAGAAAGACTTTTTCCGTGGATATTCCACGATCATAAACTGCCCGCCGCCCAATTCCGACTTCATCTGATGCAGCACTTCTTCCAGTGTCGCGATATCATCCACAAGACCGGCTTTTTTCGCGTCATATCCATTATATACACGTCCCTGTGCTATGGCCTCGACCTCGTCCATGGTCATGTCCCTGCCTTGCGCCACCCTTGACTTGAACTCCATATATGTTCCCATCATGCTCTTCATGACTCTTTTCTTTTCATCCTGGCCGATCTTCCTCATGGGATTGCCGAATCCTGCAAATCGCCCCCCTGAGATCTCTTCATTTCGTATGTTCAGCTTGCCGGTGAAAAGCTCCTTATAATCAGGCACCATAAATACTACACCGATGGATCCTGATATTGAATAAGCGTCTGAAAATATTTTTTTAGCCGGCGCAGATATGTAATATCCCCCGGAAGCTGCGACATTGCCGAAAGAAACATAGAGCGGTTTTTTCTCTGCTGCTGAGCTGATCTCCTTCCACATGATATCGCTTGCCAGAGCGCTTCCTCCGGGGCTGTCCACTCTGATTACGATACCTTTGACCTCATTGTCTTCAGCGGCTTTTCTCACCTGGCTGGTAAGTGTGGCTTCTCCTAATATACGCTGCGCACCATATAGGGGATTGAAGGAATTCCTGCTTTTTCCCATGGATATAGTACCCTGTGCATAAATAAGAGCGATCTTTTCCCTGCTCATAAAATCATGGACTGTTTGAGCATAACGGTTCAAGTCCACCAGGTTTTTCCGGTTTATATCCAGCCTTTCATAAAACTCGCTTAGATATTCTGTCCTGTCCACGATCTTCATCTTCTCTGCCTCTGCCGGTGATATTAGAAAATAATCACCGTTGTTCAATTTCCTGTAAAACTCACTGTAGTCAAACCCACGGCTTTCCGAGACGTTTTTCACGAACAGGTCGTCCCTTGCTCTGAAAATATCCGTAAGGTTTTTACGCAGCTGCGGCGACATCCTGTCTTCTGAATAATTCTCGCCTGTTCCCTTATAATCTCCCATGTGTATAACGGTGATCCCTACGCCTATCATGTTCAAAAAGCCTTTCAGGAACATGTTTGAATAATAATACGCGCGCATATCAACCACTGATGATTCCGATGGCACCATGGATATCTCATCGGCCACAGAAGCCAGATAATACGTGGGTTTGCTTATGTAATTAAGATGCGCTACTATCTTCTTCCCGTTTTCCTTGTTCTTCTCAATAGCCTTCCGCATCTCTTCAGCCTGTGCCAGGGGCAGGTTGCCCGACCTTATGATGATCCCTTCCACATCACTGTCACGTGCCGTATAATCAAGAGCCACCATGGCTTTTCTGAAAGTGCATTCCCCCCGTCCAAACATGGAGTCATCCACGTATGGAAACGCGCCCTGCACATCGATCACCACATAGGCCCCTTTTTTGACCTTGACAGGCTTGCTTCTGAAACCCTTCATGGAGCTGCTGATTGTAATGATACCCAGCAGCATGACAGCCACCAGTACGATCACTGCTATAAGACACCCTCTATTGTTTTTGCTGTTTTTACTCATTCCCGCCGTCCTTTATTTCTTTTTCTCAGGATACAGTGATGATTCGAAACTTTTCTGCATCTCTTTGACCTCTTCATAAAAAGCCTGGACTCTTTTCTTTACATTTTCAATATCCTCCAGCATTATGGAAAGATCTCTAGCCAGATACTCAAGCCTGCTGTGTACAAGCATATCCCATTCATAATCACTTTTTTTTCTTTTGATCATCTTATCCTCCTTATTAAAAAACGGACATCATCAATTATATGTAATTAGCGGAATCAAGTCAAACGGAAAAGAGCCGGCTAAGCCGGCTCTTTTTATTCAGATACGACAGAATTAAGCCGCTTCAATACTTCTTCGATATCCATGCCGTGAGCGGCTACTCCCTGCTCGATGGTCTCAAACTGCGCCGCAAAACAGCCTACACATCCAAGACCCATCCTCGAGAGCTCACCCGCTGCTTCAGGATAATTGGCTATCAGGTCTTTCAGTGCCATATCTTTTGTTATCTTGCTCATGTTACACCTCCGTTATCTCATGATTCGTTCTATATCGTCCACTTCTTTTGCTATTGCTTTGGAGAGATTGATGTTTCCATCTCTTTTTATCAGTATATCATCCTCTATGCGTATGCCCAGGTTCTCCTCTTTCACGTAGAGTCCCGGCTCCACTGTTATAACTGAGTTCACAGGCATACCCTTTGGGCCTCTTTCTCCCAGGTCATGTGTATCCAGTCCCAGGTAATGGCTTACCCCATGATAATAATATTTCCCTACCTCATGGGCTTTTTCGATCATACCCATATCCATAAGCCCTTCAGCAAGAACTTTCATTGTCACTTCATTGTTCAAATATGCCATGTCTCTGCCAGCCTTCGCGCTTTTTATGGTTTCCTTGTTGGCTTTCAGCACAAGATTGTAAAACTGTCTCTGTTTCTCTGTAAACCTGCCGTTTACAGGGACAGTCCTTGTAATATCCGCTGAATAGAGTCCATATTCAGCTCCCACATCAAATAAAACCATATCTCCGTCCTGAAGTTCCCTGTCACATGAGACATAATGGAGCACAACTCCGTTTTCTCCAGAAGCCACTATGGAGTTGAATGCAATATCACCGCCGTGTCTTTTAAACTCATATTCAAGTATAGCCCTAAGCTCGTACTCCTTCATCCCCGGCTTCATGCGTTTCCAGGCCTTATAGAGGCCTGCTTTTGTTATCTTTATGGCTTCCTTAATAAATTTGATCTCCGTGGGGCTTTTCTTTATCCTCATCATCTTCAATATATCAAGGGCGTTTCTCACTGCAAGATGGGGGAAAGATTTAACCACTGTTCCCTGGCGGCTATCTTCCCCATAGGGACTGCCCCCTATTTCATGTGTGTAATTATAATTCATATAAAGGAGGTCAAGCCCGTTTATTATGAATGAAGCCCTTGTCTCATACTGGCTAAGAGGCATGATATTATCCACACCTGATATAACTGATGCTTCTTCTGTTCCCAGTCTGTATCCTGTCCATTTTTCCTTAAAAGGGTCTTTATCCTGTACAAAAGCAACTTCCCTGTATCTGCCCTGATGGTCCTTGAATATAATCAGGATCGCATCTGCTTCTTTTATGCCGGTCAAATAATAAAAATTACTTTCCTGTCTGTGGGGGTAAACATTGTCAAGCCCGTTACGCAGCACATCTGAGGAACCAAAGACCATCATGCCCTGCCCCTCTTTCAAATAGTGTTTCCCGATATGTTCTCTACGTTTAGAATATTCCAATGCGGATACATTTATCTCTTTTGCCATTACGTCCACCTCTCTTTTGAAACATATATTAACATCATCATATCATATTTCAACTTAAAAGACCTTATATCAGTTCAAACTCATCTGATACGGATTCAATTTCCCTGATGGAACCATCGGAGAACTTGACCACGCAGAACTTGAACTTGGTCGCGACGACCTGTCCCTTTCCCCATGTCTTATGTTCAATAAGGGTCCCTGTCTTTATCCTTCTGAACATCTTTTTTCCCTTTGCAGGGACTGTTCTTTTCACCCTTGTATGAAACACGTCCTTCTTCAGACATTCAGAGGGGATCTCTTCAATATACCGTGATCTTGCAGCGGGCTGCTGTTGTCCGTAACCGAACATAGGCGTGTTTTTTGACCACGATAGTACAAGCTTATCCCTTGCCCTGGTCATCCCAACGTAAAATAGTCTTCTTTCTTCTTCCAACTTATGCAGATCACCCACTGAATTCTTATGAGGCGTGTTGCCTTCCTCGCATCCTGCAATTATAACCATCTCATATTCAAGCCCCTTGGCTTTATGAAGTGTCAGGACATTGACAGCATCTGATGAGTCCCCCAGCATATCTATGTCCTGCAGAAGGCTGATCTCATCTAGATATTCACCGAAATTCGGATTCTCTGACTTTTCACTGAACTCTCTTATATCATTAAGAAGTTCAAGCACGTTTTCCCACCGTTCATCGGGATTCTCAAACTCATCTTCAAGATACTGTTTGTAACCTGTTTTTAAGAGCAGGTTTTCCAGGGCTGATTCAGGAGCCCCCCCGTCAGCCTCTTTTTTTATCTCTTTAAGCATCTCGACAAGGGGAGATAGTTTTGACTTCACCCGGCTGCTGAGTCCTGGACTGCCGCAAACAGAAAAGAGATCATAACCATCCATGTTTATGGCCCTCATGATCTCATCCATGCTTTTTTTACCTATGCCCCTCCTGGGGGTGTTCACAATCCTTGTGATGTTGATCACATCCAGCGGGTTGTTGACTGCTTTTATGTAAGCAAGGAGATCCCGTACTTCTTTTCTGTCATAGAACTTGAGAGCGCCTACTATCTTGTATGGTATCGATGATTTTCTCAACGCCTTTTCAAGTTCCCTTGTCTGTGCATTTGTCCTCACAAAGACAGCGATCTCTCTCAAAGGATATTTATCTCTTCCTCTCCTGATCATAGACGTTATTGTCAGTGCCTCTTCCTCCCGGTTATAGGACTGGATGACCTGTATCTTCTCGCCTCCGGCTTTATCTGTCCAGAGTCTTTTTCCTTTTCGGTTGACGTTGTTCTTTATCACTGCATTGGCGGCGTCAAGAATCGTCTCAGTGGATCTGTAGTTTTGTTCCAGTTTAATGATCTTCGTGTTGGGAAAAGATTCTTCGAAACTGATTATATTTTTAATAGTAGCTCCGCGCCAGCTGTATATGGACTGGTCCTCATCGCCTACCACACATATATTATCCTTGCCGCCGGCCAGTATATTGATGAGTTGGAACTGTACTCTGTTTGTATCCTGGTATTCATCAACAAGGATATGTTGAAACTGTCTGCGGTACTTCTGTCTCAGGTTTTCGTTGCTGTTCAGCATCCGCACTGTAAAAGTGAGAATATTGTCAAAATCAACAGCATTTCTTCTGTTCAGGATCTCCTCGTATTCAACTGCATACTCATGTTCTTCAAGAGAATCCCACTGTTTCAAATCGTCGATATCCTGATTGTCCTGCTTGATCCTCGATATCTTGTTCAATAATGCATATATATCCGCATTTTTGATCTCCCTGTCATGAGCCTTGAATATCTCTTTTACAACTGCTTTCTGATCATCTCTGTCATATATTACGAAACCGCTTTTCAACCCCGCTTCAGCACAGTGGCGTTTCAGCAGCCGCATGCATATGGAGTGAAACGTCCCTATCCAGTTTTCGGTCATATAGATTTCCGGCACAAGGCTGTTGACCCTGTCCCGCATCTCACTGGCTGCCTTGTTCGTAAAAGTGACTGACAATATGTTCTCGGGGCTCGTGCCCTCTCTTATAAGCCTGGCTATCCTGTATGTGATCACCCTGGTCTTGCCTGAACCTGCTCCGGCAAGTATCAGGAGAGGAGACCCGGTGTGATCCACTGCTTTTTTCTGCATATCATTTAATGATGCCATAAACGCCTCCTCTTCAAAAAGATTTTATAGTTTGTAAGGAATTTCGCAAGTTTAAAAACTTTTATTTGACCATATTATATATGATCTGCCTGAGTTCTCTTATTGTCAGAGGTTTTCTGACCACTTCCACAGATAGTCCCATGTCAGGTATATCATCGTCTCGACCCGTGGTGATCACCGCAGGCATCCTGATATCAAGACTTACAAGGTTTTGAATCAGTTCAATGCCGTTCATACCCGGCATGTCATAATCGGTCACGATCACTCCCGACGAAAAGGACTTGTGTTTTTTTATAAGTTCGAGAGCTGTAACGGGATCTCCCACGTCCACAACATCACATCCGAATTCTCTCAGTCCTTCAGAGAATAATTCCCTGATAGCCTGATCGTCTTCTACATAGATGATTTTCACACCGCTTATGTCCATCTCATCCATATTATTTCCGTCTGCTCTCACTGGAGCATTAAGGATGCTCTCCCATGTGATCATGAATATTGTACCCTCTCCCAGTCTGCTCCTGACTTCTATCTTTCCCCCTGAATCATTTATTATCCGCATGGCACTGGGCAGCCCCATACCTCTGTGATTTTTCTTTGTAGTATATAACGGTTCAAATATCCTGCTGTACAGAGATTCCGCGATCCCCTCGCCGTTGTCCTCTATCTTCAGCCCTGACACGCCGTCCCTGTTCATTATAGCCACATCTATGGTCTTACTGTCTCTCTGCGCCCCTTTCAGGGCTTCGTACGCGTTAACAAGAATATTCAACAGCGCCTGTATTATCTGTTCTTCGTCACCAAATATTTCCATCCCTTTGTTATCTTCACTGTGAAATGTCACAGTGATCCCGTCTGATATAAAAGCTTTGGCAAAACGTTCTAATTTCTTGCATAAAGAGCCGATCTTGATGATCTTGTCATGCTTTTTCTGTTTCTTTGAAAAGGTCATAAGATGATTTGCCGTGATCGAGGCATCTTCTCCCGCTGTCTTGATGGAACGCAGATATTTCGCGGCTTCATGATCCGGATCCAGCTTCATCAAAGCTATCTCTGCGTTTCCAAGGACCAGTGTAAGAAGGTTATTATAAAGATGGGCAATATTGGCTGTCACCCTTCCCATTGTATCCATCTTCTGAGTATGATACAGTTCCCCGAGAAGCTCATCCCTCTCACCTTTTATTTTTTCCACTTCACCGATATCTCTCAGTATGATATAAGCGGCTTTACGCCCCTCGATCTCAGCAGGCATCCAGAACGCTTCCACGCCCAGCTCTTTTATACTGAGTTCATTATAAAACTCACTGTTCTCTTTTATCTTTTTCAGCAGGCCTGTGGTTTTAAAAACAGACAGCATCCCGGGGTCCGCAGGTATTGCGCCCTCTTTTATATGGAAATAATCTCTCGCTGAGCTGTTCATATCAAAAAGAGTGCTTTCCTCGGTATTGAGGATGATGATGGGATATCTGCTGTTCCCAAAAATACTGTTGTATATGGAAGCTTTCTTCTCCAGTTCTTTTATCCTTGAGATACTGGTCTCAATGTTTTTGAATATACAGAAAGTGCGCTCCATCTTGCCGCTGTTGTCATACATGATCTTCCCGTCGAATGATACAGGTATGCTGCCTCCATTTTTTGTCTTCATCAGAAAACGCACATCTGTTATGTAGCCCTGCTTCTTAAAACGGGGAAAATTATTGCTGAATGTCTCCTTGACATCATCTGTGAGGAATTCTGAAAAGTTCTTCCCCATGACCTCGCTTTTATCATATCCCAGCTCTTCAAGCCACCTCACATTTACATCGACGATATTCCCCTTTTCATCAAGCGATTGAAACGGAAGAGGCGCATTGTCCATATACGAATCATCTGTCTCATTGACCAGAGCCAGTTCAATGATATTCATCTGCTCACAGGGTATCTCCTTGACCACCAGCACCTCTTCTCCGGACCCGCCTGCAAGGAGACTTTTCATTTTATGTCCTTTTATTTCTTCAGGTGGCGATTTCAATAATCTGCATGCTGTATTATTCGCCTGGAGCACCATGGTCTCACTGTCTGTTACCAGCATGGGCTTTTTACTGCTTTCAAGGATGTAAAACAACTCTTCTCTGTTCATCTTACCTCCATGATCGTCCTTAAAGTCTCCCAGACCTCCGCTCCCTTTTTAACAAGATCGAATCTCCTCCCCTGTGACTGCCACATGCGTACAATAAGCCTCAATGAACCCATGATCATCAAAAAGAGATGCTCAGGTTCCATCCTGATCACTCTGCCTTCATCCTGAGCAAGCCTGATACAGCCCATGAGAAGTTTCCTGTGACTTTTCACCACACTGCTTATCTTCTCAGCATAAGCCCCGTTTGACAGAAACTCGTCATTCAACATGAATATTGTCATCTCAGGCCGTTTTTTGAACAATCGGCAACGGTCCATGAAAAAATCCCTCACTTTTTCCACAGGTCCCGAATCATCATCCATGATTTTTTCTATGACCATGGCTGATTCATCTTCAAAATAATCTATAACGGCGGATATCATGCTCTCTTTTCCTGAAAAATGCTTATAAAGCGCAGCATCTGTTATATCAAGTCTTCCGGCGATCTTCTTTACAGTAAGACTGTGGTACCCCAGTTCGTAGATAATGCTTATAGTGGCATCGATGATCTCTTTCTGTCGTATTGAATAATCCCTCATTAGAACATTATATTACATCTAGTATCTGATTTCAATCTTATAATGAGTCAATATCAGCCAGAGAAAGAAGATAGAAGAAAAGAGTAAAAAAGAGGACGAGAAGCGCATAGACCACAAGAGCAGACTGATCCCCCATATAGACAGCTATAAGCGCCGATTCACCCATTATTATAGAGAGGAAATAAGTGGTTATCAGTACCGCATGTGTGGGAAAACCCAATGCCTTTAGGCGGAACGCGAAATGGTCTTTACTTCCCATGAACGGTGATTTCCCTTTTTTAATCCGCATCACAGACACCAGTATCACTTCATATATGGGCAGCCATAATATGATCACAGGTGAGATAAGAGCAAGTTTATTATTCACGGTGTAGCTGCCCATGATCGAGTATGCAGCCAGCAGAAAACCTATTGTAAGGCTTCCTGCATCGCCCATATATATCTTAGCAGGGGGGAAATTGTAAACAAGAAAACCCAGTACCGCTGCGGTTAGAAATATCAGAAAATATGATGTGCCGTTTGTGGCAAAAAACAGGAACAGAGTCCCGATTACCGTTATACCGCCGCAGAGCCCGTCCATGATATCCACAAGATTAAAAGCGTTTGATATACCCACCAGCCAGAAAAACGTCAGTATGATATTCAGATAATCTGGAAAAAAGTAGATATCCAGACGTATATTGAACAGAATAAGGATCAACGCTGCGGCAGACTGAAAGGCCAGCTTTACAGCAGGCGAGACCCTGTGCAGGTCATCGTACATTCCCATCGCGAAGATAAGGATTCCGCAAAGTAGTACCACGGTCTCCATCTTTGTGACATCATGATGCCCCAGAGCCGCATATATCAGGTAAAAAGTATAAGCCGCCGCTGCGATGGCTGCCCCCCCCATATAAGGTACTGCTTTTTTATGCAGTTTCACATTGGAATCAGGTTCATCCATTATATTCTTATGTCTCGCAAAGCGTATGGCCTGTTTAGTGCAGAACACAGCGAAAAGAAATGTTGACAGGATCAAGACACTCAGCACCATGGAAATTCCTCTCTGATTATTGTGAACATCGGCTCTTTATCCACATTGTTCAACCTGAAAAACCCGTTTTTACCTCCGCCTCTGCACCCTGTCTTAGCCATGATCATCCTGCCTGCCTGCTCCGCCTCTTCCCGGCGTGACGTGTAGATCACAGCATCTGCAGTTTCCGGGTAATAGAGCAGGCACCTTTTTGCCCCTTTTTCCATGAGTCTTGATGCAAAGACATTGGCAAATTCCAGGGGAACGATCTCTTCTTCAAACAAATAATTCGTCTTTCCGCTGTCAAAGGTCCTTTCCGCTCTTTCTTCTGCCGCTTCTTTCTTCAAGACCCTGATCTCTTTCTGGCATGCTTTTGCCTCTTTCACAGCTTTCTCAGCCGCAGCCTCCAGATCATCCGCCGGCACTGAAAATATGTTTTTTAACGAATCAACGACCATGCCGGTGCTGCTCATATATCTGGCGGCTTCCATGCCGCAGACAAAAAACAGCCTGTACAGCCCTCTGATCTTCTCGACACCTGTTATGCGGCAAAGCCCGGCCTGACCCGTTGAAGAAATATGTGTGCCTGCGCAGAGGGTACTGTCCACCCCATCGATCTCCACCACCCTTAACGCTTCGGCTTTTACTTTTTTAGATCTCAGTTCCATCTCTTTCGCATCGTCATCTGTTATCCAGAACGTCCTTACCGCTCTGTCTTCCAGCAATATCCCGTTCACATTCTCTTCAATGGATCCAATCTTATCACTGTCTAGTCCTTCACAGCATAAGTCCACTGTGGAATACTTTTCAGACATATGAAATCCCCGAGTCTCAGCTCCGTATTCTTTTTTTGCCACTCCGGAGATGATATGCTGTACAGTATGAAAACGCATGTTCCTTAACCTGTCTGAAGAAGATATCTCACATGATGCTTCCTCACCTTCGGGAAGACTATTGAGTATAAGGATCACATCTTCGTCATCATCCACAGCGATGGATTCCACCGGTATGCCGTTGACAGAACCTTTATCTGAGATCTGTCCCCCGGATTCAGGATAAAAGAAAGAACGGTCCAGCCTTATGTGGAACTTTCCGGATACTTCTTCCTTTGATACCATCTGTGCATTGAATTTAAAACAGTAAGCATCCTCGTGGTAAAGCTGACGTTTCATTTTACTTTCATTATCCCCGCATATTCAGACACAGTCACCAGCAATCTCCCGGTTATGGAAGAGTCCCTTATGGCCGCGGCATCTGTTATCTCCAGCCGTATAAGTATCAGTACGATTATCTCCAGGATCACAAGAGACTTCAGCACACCCCAGAAAGCGCCCATTGTCCTGTCCACAGTCTTTACACCAGAATCAGAACCTATGGCGTTTTTTACAGCGGAAAAGATCAGCAGAGATACAATAAAAGTGACTATAAAGGTGATGCCGTAGGAGATGAATAGTTTGATCCTGTTATTTTCCATTGTAGACAACAGTGTGTTCGCAGTGAAAGCATAAAACTGTTTCGCTGAAAAATAGGCTATAACAAGGCTCGCGATCTGGAATATCTCCATAAAAAACCCTTTTTTCATGGAGAAGAATATCACCAGGCCGACAAATAGCAGGACAATAATGTCAATATGCACTGAACCTCCCTGTCTCACATTAAATATAGACTTAATGCGCCATAAATCAACTTATTTATCGGTTTACATACATAAGGAATATCCCTGCAAAATAAAAGATCATGATAAGAAAGGTCTCAGGATGGACATGGCTCCCCTCACCTTTGGGTTTATCCCTCATGATCCCGAACACCATGCATGATATCAGTATGATTGAAAACAGCGCAGGCAGCAGCTGGTTCGGGCTGGGTTCCATAAAGATGGACCCTTTTCTGTAAATAGCATCTGAGACAAAGATGATTGCAAGATTGAACAGGTTGGATCCAAGAAGATTGCCCACGATCATATCGTAAGCTTTCAGCCTTGCAGAGGATATGGATGTTATCACTTCCGGAAGGGATGTCATGGCTGCAAGAAGCAGTCCTCCCACAAAGGTCCTGCCAAGGCCGGATACCGCTGCTATATCATCGGCATAGAGCGTGGCGTATCTTCCGGCTAACACGATCACAGCACTAAGAAGAAGGAAGACAGCGGCGGCTTTCGCGAGTTTCTTATCTCCATACTCCTCCTCTTTCTTCTCTTCCCCCTTTATATTTTTATAACCTGAATACATTGAGTATAGATATACAATGGCTATGGCAAGAGAAAAAAGGCTAATACCCAGCATACTGATATCAAATCCCAGCATGGGGATGGCGGCAAACATGGTGGCCATGATCACAAATCCGGCATATGATATGTTCTTCTTGGATATGGAATAAAGAAAAGGTCTGCGTATGATAATGATCTCAAGTAGCGCTATGATAAAGATATTGAACATATTGCTTCCGAATATGTTTCCGAGAGCCAGGTCCGGGGCATTCCTGACGATGACGGCGGTACCGCTTGTGATCATCTCCGGAAGTGATGTCACAGCAGCAAGAAGTATGAGTCCAATAAACCCCCTTCCCAGCCCTGTCTTTTCAGCGATGATATCCGCATAGTATGATAGATGCCATCCTGAAAGTATTATCAGAAGCGCGCATATGGAAAAACCCAGATAAATATTCATACAGGATCCTTTCTTCTCACAAAAAACGGGCTTTTTATCGCCTTTATCTTATCCAGGGCCGCTTTTCTGCCCAGCTCCACATACTCATCTAGGTTGTCTAGTCCCGTATAGTCCCGTACTTCTATCTTCGGAGTAATGATTATGTCTCCTTCATCGGAAAACTGCTTGACTTTTTGTCCCATGAGATATACAGAATGAGCCATGATCTCAAAAACATTATCAGGTTTGTCGTTCAACTCGTAATAATTGTTCAACGAGACTCCTATAACCGCTGTGGCTCCCATGGTTCTCGCCATTGCGGCGGGAACGTTTTCGCACAGTCCTCCGTCCATGTAGTATTTTTTACCGATCCTGACCGGTTTAAAGACAGCGGGGACAGCGCAGCTTGCCGCTATGGAATCAGACAGTTTGCCTTTTTTCAAGTATCCCGGGGCGCCTGTGACAAATTCAGTGGCAACGCAACCGAAAGGCTTTTGAATGCCTCTGAAACTGTCGTGGGGTATATATTCATTGACGATCTTTCTTATTCCGCTGATGGAAAACAGTCCCTTGCTCGACAGAGTCAGTCTCATTATATCGCTTTTTTTGATCTTTCTTGCGATGTCATACAATTCGTCGGCGGAATATCCCGCAGACCACAATGCTCCCACAATGGAACCGGCGCTTGTCCCGGTCACCATATCTATTTTAACAGAATATTCCTCCAAGACCTGTATCACGCCAATATGCGCCAGCCCGTGGGCGGCGCCTCCGCCAAGTGCCAGTGCTGTAACGCGTTTTGATCTTATGGGAAATAACATATCATACCTCAAACATCGCTTGTACAAATGCCTCGGGGTCAAAGGGGCTCAGATCATCTTTTTTTTCGCCCATCCCTATGTATTTGACCGCCAGTCCCGTCTTTTCTTCTATGGGAAAGACCATCCCTCCCTTTGCACTCCCGTCAAGCTTGGTTATAACAAGTCCTGTAAGGGACATCTCTTCGTTAAAGACCTCCGCCTGCCTCAAAGCGTTCTGACCAGTGGCCGCATCGACCACAAGCAGGGTCTCCTGAGGCTGGTCTCCTGTCTTTTTTTGTATAATACGCCTTATCTTCTGAAGCTCATCCATGAGTTTCCTGTTATTATGAAGTCTTCCTGCTGTATCCACAAGTATTACATCGGCATTCTCCGCTTCTGCAGCATCCAGAGAATCATACACCAGCGAAGAAGCATCGCTTCCCCTGGGTGCGGTTATGACCCTTATCCCCAGTCTTCTGCCCCATATCTGCATCTGGTCGCCGCCTGCAGCCCTGTAGGTGTCTCCAGCGGCAACAATGACTTTTTTTCCTTCTGCAGATAATTGTGAAGCGACTTTTGCGATGGTCGTTGTCTTTCCTACACCGTTCACCCCCACAAAAAGCACAACCGAGAGGTTATCACCGATATTCAATCCTCTTTCTTTTCCCTGAAGTATCTTATAAAGGCTGTCTTTAAGGACTACTTCCATGTCTTCACCGTTTGCTTTGCATTGCTGCAGCCTGTCCATTATCCTTGACACGATATCATAACCGATATCCGCTGAAAGCATTATCTCTTCAATATCCTCCAGCAGATCCTGATCCCAGTTGTCTTTTCCCCCTCTGACAACTTTGACAAGACGTTCCACGAAGGATTTCCTTGTCTTTTTCAAGCCGTTTCTGTAGAGATCGAAAATATCGGCCATTACGCTCCTTTAAACTCCACAGAGACCACTTTACTTACACCTGGCTCATCCATGGTCACTCCGTATAAGGCATCGGCCATCTCCATGGTATACTTGTTATGGGACACTATTATAAATTGTGTCGTCTCGGTAAATTCCGTAAGCATCCTGATAAACCTTGCGATATTCGCATCATCCAGAGGAGCATCGATCTCATCAAGCACACAGAACGGTGCGGGTTTCACTTTGAATATGGAAAAAAGAAGCGCTATGGCTGACAAAGCCTTTTCCCCGCCTGAAAGCAGGTCTATGTTCTGAAGACGTTTTCCGGGAGGTTTGACGTTTACATCGATCCCGCATGTGAGGACATCTTCATCACCCTCCTCATTGAGGAGCTTTATATCCGCTTTCCCTCCATTAAACAACAGCGGAAAGATTTTTTCAAAATTATCTTTTATCTTGTAGAATGTATCCAGAAACTTTTCTCTGCTTATATTGTCGATCTTTTCCATTGCATCTTCAAGCTGGAGCTTTGAATCTTCCAGGTCGATCTTCTGCTCTTTTAGAAAATCATACCGTTCCTTCAGCTCCTCATATTCTTCTAAAGCTGAGAGGTTTACGTTTCCAAGTGATTTGACAGACCGCTGTAGTTTTTCGACTTTTTCTTTCATCTCCAGGGGCTCGAACTCTTCTGGGACCTCTGCATCCATTTTTTCAATATCCGCATCATACTTCTCACGGATATGAGACCTGATGGTCTCTATCCTGTCGGTCTCCTGGACGTTACGTATCGCTGCCTCTCGCAGTTCTTCCTGTACTTCCCTGAAAGCCTTGTCCGACTTACGCACATCTTCATTTATAAGAGTCAATGCTTTTTTCGCTTCTTCGATCTCCTCTTTTTTCGCCACCACGGCACGTTCCGATCCGTCGATCTCCTTGATCAGCGAATCGGTCTTACTGTTTATCTCTATC
>CAZGIO010000006.1:21326-22835 GCA_964525975.1 uncultured bacterium | reverse complement strand
AGCCCCCCCGTGGCGGCACACCACACATTGATGCCCCGGCTCTCGGCGACAAGCACTCTTCTATGTTCCTCACATCGTCATGGAGTCTGTTTCCATATGTGCTTTCAATAATAAGATAGTCTATCTTCTCTTCCACTTTATCGGGGTCTTTTAATATGGGCAGGTTTTTTCTGCCGTAATCTCCTGAGAAAAGGATGTTTTTCCCTTCTGAAGTAACAAGTGCCATGGCTGATCCCAGAATATGCCCTGCATCATAAAACTTGACTTTTATATCATCAAAGAGCCTGATATCACGCTTATAGTTATAGCTCACAAAATACTGGAGAGCATCCAGGGCGTCATTCATGTCATACAGCGGCTCGAAAGGTGCCTGACCGTTTTTCGCCCTTTTTCTGTTGACATAAGCCACATCGTTTTCCTGTATATGGGCTGAATCCCTGAGCATCACATTGGCCAGGTCCCTTGTGGCATGTGTACAGATGATATCTCCTTCAAAACCCTTTTTCACCAGGGAAGGTATGTTCCCTGAATGATCGATATGGGCATGTGTAAGTATCAGGGCATCCACAGATTTCGGCTCAACTCCGTCAACTCTCCTGTTAAGTTCAAATGCCTCTTTCCTTTTCCCCTGAAACAAACCGCAGTCCACAAGTATATTGCGGTTGGCTGTGGTCAGCAGATGTTTTGAACCAGTGACTCTCCTTGCCGCTCCTTTAAACGTGATCTTCATAAGACTCCTTTACTGTTGTTCCTTAAAATTAATAAAAGCATCTTTTCCCATGAGCATCTTTGAGGCAATGGGAAAGATCTCTCTCAGTTTCTCTTCAATACCGTGAGAAAGCGCTCTCACTTCCCACTGCGCATGGCTGTCGCTGCGCAGACGCACGAAGTGGTACCATTCTCTCATGTTGGCTTTCATTATAACCCTCCGCCGGTGGGCGTTTGTGAGCAGATAATTGCAGGCCAGTCTGTCATAGATGCGTGTTTTTTCATAGAGCTCCTCGACCTGCTCCATCATGTCCATGAATGATTTCTCCTCGCCCACATCTTTTATTGAGGATGGGACCATTACACCCAGTCCCAGGTCATAGTCTCCCCTGAGTATTGAGGACATCCTGTGCCTCTTGACCTGAGCATAACAGGATGCTGACATGGTAAGCTTCAGCGTGGCTCCCGCCAGCTCAAAAGCCCTGTCCATGCTGTCATAGAAGTTCAGGCCATCCCAGGCTTTATCCATCACCGCTTCAGGATCGAACTTCCCTGAATTCTCCAGCAGATCGTCATATCCATAGCGGCTGCCTTTAAACATCAGTCCAGCGGCTATTTTTCTGTCGCCGTCCTTTGTATGAGAGACAAGCCGTACAGGTTCATATTTGGATTTCTCTTCACTACCGCTGAACTGGAACATACCCTGCCACGATTTAAAATCATATTCACCGGGTTCGTTGAACACAATGAGAGAAGGCACTATATCATGCACAGTCCTGTATATCTTTTTCCCCAGCTTCT
>CAZGIO010000006.1:14999-21237 GCA_964525975.1 uncultured bacterium | reverse complement strand
CTGTGAAGTGGTGGCAAGGGAGAGCACGTAACGGGCGTCTTCCTTGGCTTTTCCGTTTATATCGCGGCTTGATAGATCAGGATACTTTTTACTGAAATAGTCTTTAAGCAGTCCGTAATACCTGTTGTACAGCCTGTTCTGCCCATCCAGCATCTCCTTGAACTCAGAGACAAGTTCACGATCATCCTTAAACTCATCTGGGACAATAAAATCCTTGTCAAGTTTGATATATCTCTGGGATTTCTCGGTAAACGATACCAGCCGGTGCTCCTGTATAAATTCCGATGCGAGGCGTGATATCCCTATGAGGTCCAGGTTAAAGACAGCATGCTCTGCCACGGAACCGTGCCCCATGCCGTAGATGATGCTTTCATTGGACCGCCTGGCTTTTTCCACTGCCTCGATGGATTCCCTTCTCAGTTCTTCCACAGAGAGCGGGGATCTGCTGATCCTGGCATACGCCGCTGAAATAGTCTCAGGCGTAAGCGCATCATGCTTTAACAGACGCCTCAGCTCAGACATGGCGCTCATATCCTCTTCAAGTAAAGCAGCGTTCATGAGCTCGATGATCGTGGCATCAATATTCATCCCGGCAAGTAATACTTTCATCATAAACTCCCTTCACTGTAACTGGTATTATACAATAGATAGTTGTTTGAGACAACTGCTTTATCTGCCCTGTATAGCTCTTCCCAGTGAAAACACAGGCATATAGATGGCTAACGTGAGCACAAGCACAAGAGAAGCCATGATGATGATCAGCATAGGTTCTATGATCTGGCTCAGCTTATCCACCCTCTTATTGATCTCAGAGTCGAAGAAAGCGTTAAACCTTAAAAGCATATCGTCCAGAGAGCCTGTTTCTTCACCTGTACCCACCATCTGGACAAATATGGAAGGGTATATCTTCCCCTCTTCCTGCAGACTGTCATATATGGTGTACCCCTGCTGTATCTTCTTGTTGATCCGCTTCAGAGATACTTTGTACACCTCATTATTGATTATATTGCCTGAAAGCTCGATGGCCTTGACGATGTTGATCCCTGCAATGAGCAGCAGGCCGAACGTCTTAGTAAAATTGACAAGTATACCCATACGGTAGATCTCTCCCAGTTTGGGGAAATTTATCAGGAACTTGTGGTACACATACCGAACCTTGTCATTGGTCCTTATCAGATACCGCAGGAGGATGACCACACCTGTGATAATAACTGCGATCAGAAAGATATGATTCTTGATGAACTCAGATAAATTCATAACGATCTTGGTCACAGCGGGCAGATCAGCATTGACCGATGTATAGATATTTTTGAACTTTGGCACTACCAGGAGCATCAGGCCTATGGACGCAGCAAGGATGACTCCAAGGACCAGCAGAGGATATCTTGTGGCTGATTTCACTTTGTCTTTTATATCCTTAAGTCTTTCAATATATTCACTGATACTTATGAGCGTCACATCGAGTCCTCCCGATGCTTCGGCGCTTTTGATCATATTGACAAAGAGGTTGGAGAAGATCTTGGGGTATTTTCCGATGGAATCGGAAAAGGCTATTCCCGCGCGTATATCGTCGATGACTTTCCCGAGGGTCTCCTTGAACTCAGGATTTTTTTCATCCCTTGCCAAAGTCTCAAGAGACTGCAGGATAGGAAGCCCTGCGCCGATCATGGATCCCAACTGTCTGGAAAACATGATAAGTGTGGTCTCATCCACGGAAGTCCCTGTTATATTGATCCTGTTGAGTCCTTTTATCACCGAGAAAAAGTTCCTGTTCTCGCCTTTACCCTTCTCACGGATCTCCAGTATGGTCATCTGGTTTTTGCGCATCATATCCACAAGCTCTTCCCTGTTGACAGCTACGAAGGCCCGTTTCTCTTTTTTTCCCTGTTTTGTAAAATAAGTCACTCTGTATTCCGGCATTTCATTCCTCACTGAATGTTGCGGAGAATACTTCTTCTATTGTCGTTATCCCCCGTTCAATCTTTTCAAGTCCGTCCTGTCTCATAAGCTTCATGCCGTCTTTCACCGCCTGTTGTTTCAAAGTGTCCTCATCTGCAGCGGCATATATTAGCTTTCTCAGGGACTTATTGACTGACAATATCTCAAATATTCCGATTCGGCCTGAATACCCCAGGTTATTGCACTGGAGGCAACCCTTGCCCTGGTAAAGCACAGTATCTGGTTTTATACCATATTTATCAAGTATGTTCTCATCTGTTATATATGCTTCTTTACAACTTTCACAGACTTTTCTTACAAGCCTCTGGGCCACGACCATATTCAGGGATGAGCCCACCAGATATGGAGGTATGCCCATGTCGATAAGCCTTGTGACCGTGGATACAGCGTCATTTGCATGGATCGTCGAAAGCACAAGGTGCCCGGTCAACGCGGCTCTGACAGCGATCTCAGCAGTCTCTCTGTCTCTGATCTCTCCCACCATGATGACATCGGGATCCTGCCTCAGCATGGAACGCAGTCCGTTTGCAAAGGTCAAGCCCGCTTTTTCATTGACCTGGACCTGGTTTATCCCGTTCATGTTATACTCAATGGGATCCTCGATTGTTATTATATTCTTATCGGGGGAGACCAGCTCGCTGAGTATGGAATACATCGTGGTGGTCTTGCCGCTGCCCGTGGGGCCTGATACCAGTATGATGCCATACGGCTTTTTAAAGTTCTCAATAAAAAGAGGCAGTATCTTATTGGATATACCCAGACTCTGCACTCCAAGGATGCCCATGGATTTATTCAAGATCCTCATGACGATCTTCTCGCCGTAGATGGTAGGCAAAGTGGATACCCTGATGTCCACATTATATATCTTATGCTTGAATGAAAAACGACCGTCCTGAGGGATCCGCTTTTCAGCGATATTGATATTGGATATGATCTTGATCCTTGAGATGATCGCAGCCTGCAGTTTTTTGGGAGGAGTCACTATCTCAACTAGTTTTCCGTCTATCCTGAAACGTATTTTCAGCAGATGTTCAAATGGTTCTATGTGAATGTCCGTGGCATTTTTATTGATGGCTTCGATAAGGATATAATTGACCAGCCTGATTGCGGGAGCCTCGTCTTCCTCGGTGACATTCATCTCTGGAGTCTCTTCTTCGTCTGATTCAAAGCTGATCTCTTCTTCTTCTATCCGGATCTCTTTTACCTTCTGTATCTCTGAATAAAGCTTGTTTATCCCATCTGTTATGTCTTCTCCGTCGGCCAGCATGGTGACGATGTTCATGGATACGATGCTTTTAAGGTTTTCCAGGAGTATGATATCTTCCGGATGTTCAGTGGCAACATAAAGCTTCTCTGTCTTGCTGTCGAACTTGATGGGAAGCACGTTATACTTCAATGCTACTTCCTGTGGTATCTTGTAGATGACATCGGGACTGATATTGACCATCATGTCTCCTGTGGCAATATCAACATTGAGCTGTTCGGAAAGCACAGTGAGAAAATCATCTTTTGTGATAAACCCCAGTTCTATGAGTGCCCGTCCCAGTTTCAGACCTTCCGTCTTCTGGTACTGAAGCGCTTCGTCAAGCTGTTCCTGGGTCAACAGGCCTTTGTTGATGAGCATCTCCCCCACACGCGAATAGACATTCTTATATCTTTTATTAGATGACATAGCTTATTTCCTCTTTCTCCTGTATGAGACCATTGCCATGGCCAGGCGGGGCAAAGATATATCAGACCCTCCGAAAGCTGGTGTCCGGAGAAGCTTCCTCACTTCCCCCAGCCTCGCTCCCGGATATGTCTCAAAGACCTTCTGCAGCTGTTCTTCAAGAGTCAATGTGCCGATGTAAGAAAAATCTTCAACAATATCAAGATACCTGTTTTTCGGGATGTCAGGGTCGATCCCGTCTTTATGGAAAGACTCGGCGGCGGCGGATTTGTCCTCGTAGTAATCAAGTACTTTATTATATTCAAGAAGGGTGAACAATTTACTGATATCTCTGTTGAACCCCGTCAGCTTCATCCCGCCTCCGGCCTGTCTCACATTGTTGTTCAGCCCTATAAGTGTGCTCCACCCCTGTGATGACACAAACTCGGCATCTGTCATATCCAGAATATAGAAGAGCTTCCCTTCAGCCAGAAGTTTTGTAAACCGCTGGACCATGATATTTACCGAACCGGAATCAATATTGCCCTGCAGATATATAACGGTTATGTCGTTATATTTTTTGTGAGAGGAAACCTCTCTGATCATTTTCTCCATGCAGCCTCCTAAAAATCACGCAGTATAATCTATTTTAGCATTTTTAACACGATTTTTCAACCGCAATCACTCGATAATGACCTGTATATTCCTGGGATGAAGATCAATAAGGTTGACCCATGAAGGATGCTCTATTTCCGGCACTATATTATGCGATCCCTGCTCGTGCTCTGTCAGATCGATCCTTACATGCACATCTTTTTTCAGGTTACTTATATCCGTTGAGACGGGTACTTCCATACTGAGGGAGACCACTTTGGGAAAGACCAGTGAATATTCACCGTTGATCTCCAGGGGGATCTCTTTTATCTCCACTTTTTTCAGCCGTACTATGTTCATGGTGGCAAAGACTTTCCGGTCTGACTGCACTTCAAGTGTCGTGTTCTCCGGGATATCCATCTGGACTTCCTTGCGAAAAGACGAAGTCATCCCTGTGACATCGATGGGAAACGTCTTTATCTCCTTCACGCTTTTGGGCCCCCGTATTGAGACAAACGCAGGTATCACTTCAATGGGTTGTACCAGCTTATATCCACCTGGAGGTTCTCCGGTGACAATGGCTTTTACAGGTACTGTCTTTGCTACTTTTTCCTCGATCCTTACACGGATAGCCACCGATGTCTCTTTATCGAAAAGAGCGATATTATCCGCGCCTGCGATATCTCTCTTGTCCACGTCCATCTCATAAACACCCTTTTCAAAACCTCTCATGTTCACTCTATATGCGAGATCGTTCTTTTTCAGCGCCATGAGTTCGACACCCTTGCCGGTTGCCTTGAACCTCACTGTCTCAGGATCATAATCCGCTATGACCATGTCATCGGACAGGCCGTTGAACGTAACGGGAATGGAGATATATTCAGTTATCACCCTGTTTTTTACCGATGCGAACCATAGGAGCACCGCGATGATAAAGGCAAACACCTTGTATACCATGTTTTTTGTAAATCCCTTGAAAAAAGGCCTGAATACCATCAGCTCTTCCCTTCGTTCTGCATGTTTTCCTTGGCTTCACCGCTCTCTCTTTCAAGAAGCAGGTCATACAATATATCCTTAAGTTCATTTTTTTTCATCCCTCTGCTCAAAAACTGCCCGCGGTACGCATAGGAGATGTTCTTTGTCTCTTCAGACACCACGATGACCCCTGCATCGGTGAGTTCAGACAATCCCACCGCCGCTCTGTGTCTTGTCCCGAATTCCTTGGGTATGTTTGCGCTTTCTGTGAGTGGCAGGACGCAGCGCGCCGCATAAAGACGGTTATTGCGGATAAGGACAGCGCCGTCATGCAGCGGTGTGTTTAATGAGAAGACTGTTACAATCAGCTCTTTGGATATCTCCGCGTCCAGCACCACTGCATTTTCAATATAGTTCCTGATATCAGTGTTCTTCTCAAACACGATCAGAGCGCCGATCCTTTTGGACGACATCTCAACCACCGCATCGATAAGCTCATTAATATACATCTTCTCTTCCGACACAGCGGGTTTAAGGATCAGGGAAAAAAGCGGCATCTTGGAAACACGTGACAGCATGTTTCTAAACTCCGGCTGAAAGATCAGGACAAAGAATGCTCCCCACAGAAGTACAAGAAACCTTGAAAGGTAGAGCAGGATAGTCAGACGCAGTCCTTCCGCTATGAAGATTGTTATCAGCAGTATGACTAACACAATAACCATCTGAAGGGCTTTTACGCCCTTGAATGTCGCAATAATATAATAAAGCAGCAGTGTCACAAGAAATATATCTATGACATCCATGACTGTTATATGCTGAAAATAAGCGAGAAGATTTATATTACTTACCTCCTTTTATGAGGAATAGCGCCTCTTCACGCGTGGATTTTCTTTTAAAAGCTCCCCTTATCGCCGAAGTGACCGTCTTGGAACCCGGTTTTTTAATGCCCCTCATTATCATACAGAGGTGTTCAGCTTCCACGATGACAAACACCCCCATGGGATCCACTATATCCATGATGGCATCGGCGAGATAAGATGCGGTCCCGGTCTGTTCCATGGC
>CAZGIO010000006.1:1016-14989 GCA_964525975.1 uncultured bacterium | reverse complement strand
CCTGGAGCTGAGGTGCTCTTGAGATAATATCGACGGCTCTTGCGATCTTGCTCAGTCCTGTGACCTTGTTATCCTTCGGGAAGTATGCAACATGGGCTTTTCCGAAAAACGGAAGCAGATGATGCTCACACATGGAATAAAAGGGAATATCTTTCACGATCACCATCTCATCTTCATCATATGTCGCGGTAAAAGTCACGATGATCTTCTTCAGGTCCTCATCTGAAACCTGTACGCCCTTGAAGATCTCACCATACATGTCAGCCACTCTCCGGGGTGTGTCCAGAAGACCTTCCCTGCCGGTATCTTCACCGATGGCTTCCAGTATCATAGTCACGGCTTTTTTGATCTTCTCGCTGTCCATATCCTATCCTTCCATGCCAAGTATGTCATTGATCTCTTGTGATTCCAATACTTCCTTCACAAGAAGAGTCTCGGCAAGTTTGATAAGGTTATCCCTGTTCTCCTTAAGTATCTTGAGAGTCTCTTTATAAGCTTCAGTCACGATCTCTTTTACAGACTCATCTATGAGTGTCGCTGTATTTTCAGAATGATCCCTTGTGCTTCCCAGGTCTCTTCCAAGAAACACATGTTCTTTTTTTCTGCCAAATGTCAGGGGGCCGATCTTATCACTCATACCCCAGTTACAGACCATCTTCCTTGCGATGTCCGTTACCCTTTCAAGGTCATCAGAAGCGCCGCTGCTTACGTCCTTGAATATTATCTCCTCCGCGGCTCTTCCTCCAAGCATCCTCTGCATCGTGGATTCAAGATAATCCTGTGTGTAAAGGTGTCGCTGGTCCAGCGGCAGAAAATGGGTGACGCCCAGTGCCCGTCCTCTGGGAATAATTGTCACTTTATGTATGGGATCGCCGTTTTTTATGAGTTTACCCACAAGGGTATGGCCCGACTCATGGTATGCTATTCTTTTCTTTTCTTCATCTGTTATCACAAGGCTTTTCCTGGCTTTACCCATGAGCACCTTGTCCTTTGCCTCTTCAAAATCTTCCATCTCAACCTGGTTCTTATCCAGGCGTGCTGCTAGAAGAGCTGCTTCATTGGCCATGTTTGCCAGGTCAGCGCCGCTCATGCCCGGTGTCGCCTTCGCCAGTATATCCATTTTCACATCCTCAGACAGAGGGATCTTTTTAGTATGGACATTGAGGATCTGTTCTCTTCCCCTGACATCGGGAAGGTCGATGACCACCTGTCTGTCGAACCGGCCGGGTCTCAGCAGAGCAGGATCCAGCACATCGGGTCTGTTTGTCGCCGCTATGAGGATAACGCCGAGCTTAGTCTCAAAACCGTCCATCTCCACAAGCAGCTGATTGAGAGTCTGCTCTCTTTCATCATGTCCGCCTCCAAGGCCGCTGCCCCTTGAACGTCCCACTGCATCGATCTCATCGATGAATATGATAGACGGCGCGTTCTTCTTTGCCTGTTCAAAAAGGTCGCGTACTCTTGCTGCCCCCACACCTACAAACATCTCAACAAAATCCGAACCGCTTAAAGAAAGAAACGGCACATTGGCTTCCCCTGCAACAGCTTTTGAAAGGAGTGTCTTTCCTGTTCCCGGAGGGCCCACCATAAGGACGCCTTTTGGGATCTTCCCCCCCAGCCGCTGAAACTTTGAGGGCGCTTTCAAATAATCTATGACCTCGTCAAGCTCTTCCTTTGCCTCGTCACAACCGGCAACATCCTCGAATGTCACTCCCACATCGCCTTTGGCCACCATGCGGGCGCGGCTTTTTCCGAAGGAAAACGCTTTATTGTTCCCTCCCTGCATGTTCCGCAGGAATATCACAAAAAAGACGAGAAATATCACCGTGGGAAGCACATAGATGAGAAACATCTTAAGGTCTCCCGATGAGGGTTTCTTTATCACCACATCAGATTTTTTCTCCAGCAGCCTTTCCAGTGTGTATTTCTGCTCATAGGGTATCACGGTCCTGAACTTCGTGGCTCCGGCTCCCGAGGGCTCCTTGAAATCTCCGTTGACATCCATCTCCTGTATTTCCACTGACTCCACATTGCCGATCTCCACCTGATAAATAAAATCACTGTATGAGAGCTCCACTATCTTTGAGTTTTTCTGCCATTTATTAAGCCAGCTGAAGGCAAGCATAAATATAAAAAATAAAAATATCCATATCATTATGTCTTTGAATTTTCCCATTGATTCTCCTTTTGCCATTTTCTGAATTTTAAGACCCGCTTATTAAAAAGTCAAGGCAAATTGGGGGAGCTGCTTTTGATGATAAATAGAGCTTTTTTCAGCAGCATCCCTGTAATCCCCCATATATCCCCTTCTTCTGACGGGATATATTCGCCGCTGAACATCCCTTCCCTTATTTTCCCCGCGGTGACACCGGGCCTGGTCTCCCCTGTGCCTCCACGCCTCTCACTCATGGTCAGCCACGTATGATCAGGGATAAACCTGCCGTTCATAAGCTTCTCAAGGGGAATGGAAAAGACATGATCGACTTCTCCTGAAAGGTCCAGGTTCTCTATACTGTCCAGCTGCAGAAAACCGATATATGAAAATACCACTGTCCCCCAGGGATTTACTCCTATCCCCCCTGGAGCTTCAATGCGGATTGATTCAGGGGTCACTCCTATCTCCTCGCAAGTCTCCCTCACAGCTGTCTCTTCCAGGCTGCTGTCAAGCCCGGGGTCATAGTGCCCGCCTGGAAAGGCTATCTGTCCCGGATGGGAGACTTTGCCGGAACGTACTTCAAAAAGCATATGATATCTGCCGCCCTTCATAAAAAGCGGCACCAGGACTGAAGCCCTTTTCCCATGATTGGCAAAACGCTCCTCAAAAGGGAGATGTATCAGCCCGCCCTTCTCATTCAAAGCGTGTCTCCCTGAGCATTGAAAGGGGATATTCATACACGATAAAATCATCTTCTTGAAGCCATGAGACATATCCGTATCGTTCCAGCAGCTGTTTCAGAAGTTTATCATTGGGCACCATCACCTCAGAATAGACAATACCCTGTTTCAACGCATGTTCCTCCAGCCCCTCCATGATCCTGGCGCCATCCTCCATACATCGGATGTTCATCATCATGATATTCATCTCTGAGCCGCTGGTATTAAAAAGAATCGAGGACCCTCCGCTTTTCATCAGGCTCAGTTCTTCACTTTCAACAAACCTGGCATATGTTTTTCTATCCATGGGATAGACACGCCAGCCGCTGAGAAAATTATCTCCTATCTGATGATAAAAGGGCATGTTTTCCGTCTCCTTCAATATTGTCTCCTTGTCTGCCGTTGTCTTAATATCAGAGGCCGTACTGCTTTTCTCTCCGGTTCCGAATTCCTTTGACTTTACAGACAACCTGAAAACCTCTTTAAATCCCAATCTCTGAGCAGTGATTATTGACCCGTGGTTTTCAATATATGTGGCAAACCTGACGCTTTTGAGCCCGGGGACATCTCTCAATATATCCAGATGTCGGCTTGTGAGTGCTTTTCCCATACCCCGCACCTTAAAATCAAGATCCGATCGCAGTCCTTCCAGCCAGGCATGGCCATCTGCCAGAAACGTCAGTTTGCTGCAACCCACTATAACTCCATCATAAAGGGCAGCTGTGAACTCGCCTCTTTGGTCCGCCACCCAGGTGTCGAACACCTGCGGCATATAATCATCGCCGTCCCAAAGGCCCTTCACCATATCAAGCACTCTCTTTTTATCTTCCATCTGCATTTTTCTCAACTCAAAACCCATATCAGCTCCTTGCCGCTGCCAGTGAAAGCACACATACAGACTCAGCACCTGCTTTTTTCAATACGCATGCCATCTCTCCCGTTGTCGCGCCGCTTGTCACCACGTCGTCGACGATCAATATTTTTTTTCCGTTCAATTTCTTTTTTACAACAAAAACCCCTGTCACGTTGTTCCAGCGCTGGCTGTCCTTTTCAAACGATGACTGCGGAGGGGTATCCTTGGCCCTCACGCAAAGATTCGCATCTATTTCCAGGGAAAGTGATGAAGCCAGGACCTCAGCCTGATTAAAACCCCTTTCCCTTCTTTTTTTCCTGCTGAGAGGTACAGGGACAACCATGTCAAAGGGAAACCTGCTGTAATATTTTTCATAGGCTTCTGCCATAAGCTGTGATAATGAGACCAGCACTGGTTTGTCCTGTCTGTATTTACCCAGTTTGATCAGTCCCGCATTGACATCATCGTATATAAGCACAGCTCTCCGCATGTCCCAATGATGCCTGGTTCCGGGCTTTGAGCATCCAGGGCACAGTCCCTTATATGCAATACCTTTACCGCAGGTCCCGCATACATCTCCTCTGATAGTGGCAAGACTCTCCAGACAATTCCTGCACAACCCGTGCATATGAGATACCCTTTCGCCGCATATTCGGCAAAACTGGGGATAAACCAGGTTTAATACAGCGGATAAGACTTCTTTATATATTCCAGCGCCTCCTTTTTGGACCGTATTACGCCATCCACATGAAGCGTATGGATATCGGACAGTATTTCCTTTATCTGAGCGCCTTTATCATATCCCAGCTCCTTCAGGTCTTTCCCTGTCACGGGGTTCTTTTTTGTCATCAACTCCATGATGTAAAGCGATGCGTACTGCTGCATCCTCTCATTGTTTGTATATTTTGCCATCAGATAAAGCAGCGCTTCAAGAGAGAGTCCTTCAAACAGCGCGCAAATGCTGCTGTTGGATAAAAATTCTTTTTTATGGACTATCTTATAATCATTGCGGATAAAACCTGTGACGCTGTCAAAAAGCATATTGAACTTTTTTGTGAGCTCAAATTTCTTGGCATACGCATAGAGGTCTCCCTGTTCCATATCGCCGAACAGAGCCAGAAGATAGAGGAATTTTTCATTGATCTGTCTTTTTTTATAAAGCAGTTTATACCAGTGCAGCACATGCCGCACGTCTCTTATGAGTGATGATTTTTCAACACCGAAGGTCGTCTTGGGAAACAGCTCGCGGAATATCCGTTTATCGTCCATGATCTCCAGCGCCGACTCTGGATAATCCTCCTGGAACATGAGGAATAATTCATCTCTAACCCGTCTTCCTGACAGGTATTTAAACACTCCCAGTTCTATGGCGTTTTTCATGAGGTCATCTGTCTGTCTGCCGAAATCAAAAGCGAAGCGTGATGCGAACCTGACTCCACGCAGTATCCGTGTAGGATCTTCAATAAAACTTATTGTATGCAATATTTTGAGTGTTTTTTTTCTTATATCCTCATAACCGCCAAAAAAATCATATAAATCCCCGAATTCAAGTTCATTGATTGATATAGCCATGGCATTTACAGTGAAATCTCTCCGATAGAGATCATATTTCAGAGGTGACCGCATGACCTGCGGCAGAGCACCTGGTTTATCATATGTTTCCGACCGTGCCGTTGCTATATCGATCTTCAGGCCGTCATCATATTCAAGGGTCGCGGTCTGAAACTTTCGATGGATCCTGATTTTCAATCCCTTAGATTCGGCTATGGCTTTAGCCACGGCGATACCGTTGCCTTCCACGACAACATCGATATCAAAAGTATTTTTCTTCATGATCAGGTCTCTTACAATGCCTCCCACAATATAGGCTCGAAAACCCTTGCTGTCTGAAAGTCTTCCGATATCCTTTATGCGCTGATACATCTTTCCTTTAACGCCGTATTTGACCTCGGAGGCCATGTTCTTATTCACCATCTTGATGTTTTCATTGCCGAACTCGCTTTTAAGCAGGTCGTTTTTAGTGATGACGCCTTTGCATATGCCATTGCCGATCACAAGGACCATGGACTGCCTCTCATCAAGTATGGCGGTCTTCGCTTCTATGATCCCGTCCCCCACATCCAGCGTTATGATGGCCTCGTTTATATATTTACCCACATGTGATTCCCCCATCCCATGATGGTACAGCCTGTCTATCTCTTTTCTTGTTATGATACCCCTGGGACTTCCGTCACTATCCAGCACAGGCATCTTGGAATGGTTATACCCCATCATCTTCCTGCGGGCGCCGTCCACGGTATCATCTGTACTTAATGAGATCACTTCGCTGTTCATGATCTGTGATGCGGTTACCATAGTGCCGTAGAGTTCTTTGACCCCTTCCATGACAGTGTCCCTGACCTCCACATAAGAGATCTCTTTCAGCGCCACGTAACCTGCAGAAGGATGTCCCCCTCCGCCATGTCTTGCGATAAGACGCAGGACATCTATATCTCTTGTCCTGCTCCGTGCGAACAAATAGACATTTTTACCAAGACGGACCACGACAAAGACAGCATCTACAGAAAGAATAAACATGAGCCGCTGCACCACAAAGGAGATATTGGAAATATATTCATCACGTTCGGCGTAACACACTGCGATCTTACCGCTGTCAGGTTCCAGGAGATGGTTGTTCCTCACAAGTTCATCCAGAAGAGATAGCTGCTCGGCATTAAAATCACTGACAAGATACCGTGATATGTACGAGATATCCTCTTCTCCATATAACTCCATCAGACGTGAGAATGCCTGTACATCCTCAGGAGTGAGGGAGACATATGTGAACATGCCGGTGTCTTCGTACAATCCCAGCAGAAAAAGTCTTATATGTCTTTTATCAAACGGTATACCCTTTTTTTCCAGTTCATTGACAAGGATAGTTATATTAGCGCCTGTTTTTCTTCTGCGCTCACTCTCCCGTTCATCTTCCCGCGGGTGATGATCGTATACAGTCTCCACTTTACAATCTTTGAGCCACTTCTTATGTATCCCGCTGCGTCTCATATCGTCATTATCCACAAGGACAACTGATTCAACAGGTTCATCCACGTCTGTGGCAGTGATATAATCAAAACCGGGATCCTCGTTTTTCAGATACTCGGTCACCATCCGCTCACAGTTATCAGGTATGACCGCAGTATGGTCTCTGTAAATCAGTTTTGCCGCAGCCATAGAAGCCAGACAGTCAAAATCCATATTAGTATGTCCCGCTATGATCTTCATCGTATTTTTGCTCCTATAAAAAAGTTTATCTCATGCTCATCCTCTGCAAAGATATATTCCCATCGTATGTATTTCAGGAGAGTAAGTTTCTGTTCAATGCCAGCTCCGTAATATGTCTTCAAGTCTCCTCCGAACCCGGCCCCTGTCCTGCCGGCATAAGCAAAGGGCACTGCTATCTTCCTCATCCCCGTAAACTTGATCTCACCTCTCAAGTCATATATTCTATCATAATACGCACTATTGTCATTATCAAACAGATTCTCGTGGTATATCTTCTCATTTGTTGACACACTATCAGAAAAGACATCTCCGTAAAATCCCTTGCACCTCAACGAGAAGAACGGCAGAGGAGATATGCTGGCCTCACCGTCAACGGAGAGTTTCCGTAACCCGGCGCCACTGAGGTCCTGTTCATAAACAGTGTTCAAACGCACTCCTTCCGTTGGGATATACAGATCATTGAGTGTGTCCAGAGAGTGTCTTACACCTGCCGCAAAATACTCTGATGCTCCCCCTTCAAAAGCGTCATACACCCGTTTTTCCACAAAGAGAGATAGTCCGGCAAAATAACGCGCAAGAGATAGTGAAAATCCTGCCGTGTGTCTTTTTTCCACATAACCATCACGGGGGAAATAGGTCTTCTCCCTGTACATGTAATAGAGCCACACTCCTAACGGGGTACCCCAGAGAGAGGAATTACCTGAGAAGGCCTGAAAGTCCATATCCCTGCTCAAACCCAGTCTTACGCCTGTCTTGTCCCCCCATTTCAGAAAATCATTATAAGTAATGCTCATGAAAGTATGAAGCCCTTTGTCAGACCTGTAATTTCCCGTGATGCGCAATATGACCGGTTCCTGTTCAGTGACATTGAGCATACAGACAGTCTTTTCTCCCCGTTTTACAAAATAAGGTATGAGACTTTTGAACTTTCCTGTCCCGTAAAGCACGTCAAGAGCATCGAAAAAACCTTTATCCAGTATCTGACCGCCTTTGAAACCCATTATATTCTTGATCCTCTTTTGTGACATATAACTGTTGTGGACCACTTCGATGTCGTCTATCCTTACCAGCGATGTCGAGATCTCCAGTTTCCCGCCGCTGTAACGGCTTTTTTGTATGTTCAGTCCCCGTTCTCCCCTCGCCAGGCTGTTATCCCTGAGGAGCCCCAGCAGTGATTTCACTTCATCCACATCATCGGTATCATAGAAGACGGATCTGTCAGGTGAATATATCCTCACTGCGTCAATGCGCTTTATCTCTTTTACAGAGAGAACGCCATTCTCCAAAGCCGTCCTGTATGAATATACATTATCCATGGGCAGAAGGCTTTCGGCAAGTTCATACATCTCGTCTTCGGTCATATACTCATGGATCTCGATCTCTTCGCTGCATCTTATGCTGCTCACAAAGTATTTTTTCTTTTTCAGTCTCAGCCGATTTTTCAGCTTCCCTGCATATTTTCTGCCTTCTTCATATCCTTTGTCATAGATATCCTGGTATTTATTGAAACTGGCGCTGTTATATCCGTCCAGAGGTACTCGTATTATGAGATCCGCATAGGGTTCAGCCTCTTTTTCCTTTTCATTGATGAAATTGGATATCACAGTGGAAACAGTGTTTACTATTCCCCTCTTATCCTTATCGGAAGATGCGAATTTGATCCCCGTCACGAAATCCGCGCCCATATCCTTCAGCTCTTCAGCTGGGAAATTATGATATATACCGCCATCCACCAGGACCATCTCATTATGGTAAAGGGGCGGAAACACACCGGGAATATTCATACTGGCCCTGACAGCCAGCCCCAGGTCTCCAGCCGCCCATACATATCCTACCCCGGTTTTCAAATCAGCGGAGCCCGCTCTGAAAGGACAGTACAGCCTGTCAAAATCAGACAATCCTTCAATGGCACTTACAGTGGAAAGGTATGTGAATAAGAGTTTTTGCACGCCAAAACCGGGAAGAAGGCTTTCAGGCACGGCGATCCCGTTTTTTCCGATACTCACAGCGCCGATGAATATATCATTTTCCCGCTTGGCATTTAGATCTAAATATTTCCGCTGGGGACTGTAGAGGAACAGGTCTGTAAAATCCGTGGTCTGCATGAGTTCGATGACTTCATCGATCTCATATCCGGCGGCTATAAAGCCCCCCATAATGGCGCCCATGGAAGTTCCGGTGATCATATCGGGACAGAGGTCTTCCTCGGCGAATGCCTTCAGGACACCCAGATGGGCAAATCCCAGCGCACCCCCTCCGTTAAGAGCCACACCCCACAGCACCTCTTTTTTCCTGCTTTCACGGATCTTCCCCGTGGGGTATACATGTATTTCATACTCCAGTTCAAGAGCAGGGACAAAAGCAGTTGCCGTCAGGCTCAACAAAATGATAAACAGGATCTTATTTTTCATGTATAACCTTTCCAGAGACGCAGACCTGATCTCTAATCTTCTCATATGTCGCCTGCCCTATGCCTTTTACTTCTTTCAACTGGGATATATTTTGAAATCCACCCTTTGTCTTCCTGTAAACTATGATGGCTTCCGCCTTTGACGGTCCTATGCCTTCAAGTATCATAAGATCTTCCTTTGAAGCTTTGTTTATGTCCAGCGGAAAAAGTCTTGAAGCGTCTATCTCCCTCTTCTTTTCAGCTCTGACCAAATTAACTTCTTCTTTCTGCGATACTGATCTGAACCATGCAAAGAGCGTAAGTATAAAAACAACGGATAATACTAAAAGAGCCGATCTACGGAAGTGATGGAAGAAATTTCCCATAATATAACACTCCTGACAAGATTCCCATTGCCAGGATAACGGCTGCTGCTGCCAGATCGCTTCTTCCATATGCGAGTTTGATCCGCTTTGTCCTGTATTCACCGCCGCGATAACAGCGCGTCTCCATGGCATCGGCAAGTTCATCCGCCCTTTTGAAACAGGATACAAAAAGAGGGATGAACACCGGCATCAGCCTTTTTATCCTTACGAAAATACTGCCCTGGTCGAACTCGACCCCTCTGGACATCTGGGCTTTTATAAGCCTGTCGATCTCTTCCAGCAGCGTCGGGATGAACCGCAAAGCGATCACAAGCATGAGAGCGATGTCTTCTACGGGCACTTTCACTTTTTTCAGGGGCCTCATGAAATACTCCATGGCATCTGTAAGGCTCAGGGGAGAGGTTGTAAATGTGAGTATCACTGACATGAAGACCAGCAGGTAGATCCTCAGCGAAAAAAGCGCGCCGTTGATCAGGCCTTCCTCTGTAATACGCCAGAAGATGACTTTTCCCGGTGTAAAAAGCACATTGAACAGTGCAGAGAGTATGATCAGAAAGAGAACAGGGCGTATGCCCCTGTTTATATACCTGTATTTCAGGGATGTGAACAAAAGAATGATATGGAGGGAAGCCAACATGAACAGATAAACGGTAAGGGAGGGAAACGCGAACACATAAGCCATGGACAGAAACAGTCCAAAGAACTTTGTCCGCGGATCCAGTGAATGTACCGCTGATTCCAGCGGTATGTACTGTCCGATTGTAAAGCTTCCCAGCAGTTTCATGTTCAATCCTTTTTCAGGTAATGGTATAGTAAAGTATATGTTGCCGCAAGGGATTCTTTATGGGTGCGTTCATAAGCGTGAGATGCATCCACGCCGGGACCGATGACAATAGAACGTATGTCCAGGAGTGTGCGTCTTGCAGCTGAGGCATCGGATCCGTAATGGGGATAGATATCCACTTTATACGGGATCTTATGCTTTTGTGCCGCTGCCACCAGGTCACGCCTCAATGAGAGGTCATACGGGCCGCTTGAATCCTTAGCGCAGATGCTCACTGTAAACTCATCAGATTCCTGGCCTTTTCCCGGAGCCCCCATATCCACTGCGATAAACTCTTCACAGTTACTGTCTATCCCGTTGGCTGCTCCTGCTCCCACTTCCTCTGTATTGTTGAAATAGAAAAACAGGTCTCTTTCAGGGACAAATCCTTCTTCGGCGAAAGTCTTCATGAGTCCAAGGAGTATAGCCGCGCTCGCTTTATCATCCAGGAACCTGGATTTGACAAACCCGTTTTTAGTCACTGATACCCTGGGATCAAACGATATAAAATCGCCCACTGATATCCCCAGTTTCCTTACGTCTTCCTCGGACTGGCATTTCTCGTCAAGCCTTACCTCCATATTAGCAGGTTTTCTTTCAAGTTTTCTGGCATCGTCATACACATGCACAGACTGTGAGTTGGAGAGTATGACACCGGATATCCCTCTGCCGGATTCAGTGTGCACGGTGATATTCTCACATTCCACCGCGCTCATGAGAAATCCCCCCACGGGGACAAATGCAAGTCGCCCGTCTGACTTGATTTCCTTGACCATGGCACCCAGAGTATCCACATGGGCGTCAAGCACCACTGAACTTCTGTTTTTACCTTTCAACAATGCGGTCAAAGCGCCTTTTTTTAACCGCTTTATCTCGAAATCGCCGCCCATCCCGCGGATCTCCTTGTCAATGAGCGATATCACCTGCTCCGTATATCCCGTGGGTGAAGGCACAGACAATATGCGTCTCAGCACATCAATAATATAGTCTGACATATGCGTCCCTTCCGCTGATCAGTCAGCTTTTCTTCTAAAGACCGCGGGAGTCTCAAAATCGGGGCCCTGAGGAGGAACAAGTTTCAGCCTGTGAGGTACCGGTTCTTCGGCGATCCGCTGTTTCATGACTTCCGTTGTATGTTTGTTTTTCTTGCGAAAACCCTTGGCGATCACTGTTACTTTGACTTCCTCGTTCATATCCTCATCATATACGATGCCGTATTTCAGGTTTTTATACCCGCCGGTCTTCTGTTTAACCACTTTGACCACACGGTCTATTTCAGTCATGTCAAAATCAGCGCCTGAAATGACGTTCAGGAGGATCTCTTCTGCGCCATCCATGGTAAGGTCTTCCATGAGGGGACAGTCCACGGCTTTCTGTGCAGCTTCCACAGCCTTGTTCTCGCCGACACCCACACCGATACCTATGAAGACATCGCCCGGTGTCTGCATCACATTGTTCAGGTCACTGAAATCCACGTTGATGATGCCTGTGGTGTCCAGCAGCTCTGTGATGCCGCGTACAGAATCAAGAAGCACGTTATCCACCATCCTGAACGCCTGTACGACGCTGATCTTACCCTCCTGAAGCATAAACAGCCTCTGATTGGGGATGACGATCACGGCATCAGCAAATTCCTTGACCGACTCGATCCCCTTCTCAGCATAATCCTGTCTTTCCGCGCCTTCCATCTCAAAAGGTTTGGTGACCACGGCTACTGTGAGGATACCCATCTCTCTGGCGATCTCAGCTATGACCGGAGTGGCTCCTGTTCCTGTACCTCCACCCATACCTGTTGTGAGGAAAAGCAGGCTGCTTCCTTCGATATATTCCTTTATCCTCTGTTTGTCTTCAACGGCAGCCTTCTCGCCCACCTGGGGATTTCCCCCTGCGCCCAGGCCATTTGTCAGTTTTGTCCCGATGGCAAGTTTGTTTCGCGCCTTGGAACGCTCCAGCACCTGTACATCTGTGTTGATAGCTGTAAAATCCACACCTTTCAGGAGTCCAGAGGATATCATATTATCTATGGCGTTACATCCTCCTCCGCCTACTCCGAACACTTTGATCTTCACTTCAAATCTTCCTGTTTCCTGTTTTTCGATACTTATCATATCGACCTCCCTTACCTGTTACTAAACAGTTTTTTTATATAACTTAACGCGTGTTTCATCATCCCGGTGAAATCACCCGCAAAAGTGGTTCCGTATTCCTCATAGTGCTGCATACCATACATCAGCAGACCCACTGCCGACGCAAACTCCGGTCTTGCCACGTCAAGCCCCCTTATATTCTTCCCCGGCACCCCGATCTTTACCTGCACATCAAAGATCTGTTCAAGGAGTTTGTCAAAACCATGGAGATTTGCCATCCCCCCTGTGAGGATTATTCCCGCAGGCAGGTCTCTTGTGATATTGATGTTGCTCCGTTTTATCCTGTCATAAATAAGGTCGCTGATCTCCTCCAGCCTGGGACGTATGATCTCCTCAAGGTTTTCTCTCTTTATCTGGTGCGGCTCTCTCCCTCCAACAGATGGCACTTCGATGATCTCTTCGGGGTCTATGGTATCATCGATAAAGGTCGTACCATATTTTACCTTAAGACGTTCAGCCTTGTTCTTGGGTGTGCGCAGCACAGTTGCCAGGTCCTTGGTCACTATATTTCCCCCGATCTCGAGCACATCGCTGAATGCAAGAGCATCATCGATAAAAAGAGCAATATCCGTTGTTCCGGCGCCCATATCGAGTACCATGCAGCCGAGTTCCGATTCGTCCTTATCCATCACAGCCATGCTTGAAGCCAGGAGGTTAGGGACAATATCCTGAAGGGACAGGTCCGCCTTCTGGACACATTTCTGTATATTGTGGACCTGCTGTGAGTTGCACATGATTATATGCATGTCCACTCCCAGCTTTATTCCCGACATCCCCCGCGGTTCTTTAATACGGTCTTCGCCGTCTATGCTGAACCATCGTGATATCTGTTTTACCACTTTTTTTGTTTCCGGCAGGGGTTCGACTTTGGTCTTAGCCTGATCCATTACACGCTCGACGTCATCCTGGTCTATCTCGTTATCTCTTCCTGACACCACGACACTGCCCTCTTCATTTCGGGACTCTATATGCCTGCCGCTGAATCCCACCAGGACATCATCAATATTTTCACTGCACTGGTTCAGCGAATCATCTGTGACCTGGATCATATTCCGGACAGTTGTATCGATATTTTTAATAATGCCTTCGCTTATTCCGCAAGTCCCGGTATTGCAGGTCACAATACCCATGCCTTTGACTTCCAGTCCATTAGCTTCATCAAAAGTCCCGATCATACCCTTCATGTTCTGGGATCCCAGATCCAGGCTCATCAACACCTTTTCATTTTCCATTACAC
>CAZGIO010000006.1:0-1006 GCA_964525975.1 uncultured bacterium | reverse complement strand
AGGGCAAAAACCTCAGATCCGCGTATGAAGCTGTCTCGCCGTTTTCCACGCACGCGCTCACCGCAGCACTCTTATCCGCGTAATCTCCGCTGCCGTAATTACAGGTCAACTTCTTTCCCTCGCGGTTTTTATATGTCGCTTTCAACTCATAAATATTTCTGCAGTCTATTTCAGTCACATCATAGCCATCAAATGAAAACGCCCCTGAAGCGTAAAACTCAAGGACAGCTTCCCGGCCCTTGTCCCACTGATATATGCGGGGGAGCGAACCGCCTTCAGGATCCTCAAACTCATATCCTCCGGCATCGATGCATCTGTAGGAGCCGTTTTCATCCCCTACAGACGCCACAGGAGTCCTCTCGCTGATCGTTATCTCTATCTTCCCGGGCAGTACCCTTTTTATCACGACGCTTTCCACAAAATCTTCCGCGGTTATGGTCCTGTGGAGTCTGCGCAAATCAGTCTTGAATATATTTTCCCCCTTCAGGTCCTGTAAGGACTCGGTCTTGTAAAGCCTCGCCCCTGCGACTTCCACCGTCTCAATATTGTAATGGGACCAGTTTGTGATGATGTGCGCTATGCCTTTATATACCGCGAAAAAAAGCAGCAGCAGGAGGATGACCCTTGTCATATTCCGCTTTCTTCTCCTTGCTTTTGAAAGGCGTCTTTTTCTTTTAGCCATCCAGTCGTCTCCTTATCTCATCCAGCACCTTGTTCACATCACCTGCGCCCATTGTCATACATATATCATGTCCCTCGAGCAGACTCCATGCTATTTCCGCCGCTTTATCAAGTGTCTCCGCGAACAAAACAAAATCTCTCCGTTTTTCCTTATATCTAAGAAAAGATTGCTTTTTCAGTCAAAATAATGACTCTTTCGCAATCTTTTTCAATATTTATTGGTTGATGAAACAGGTTCATGTAGCGTTTGTTTGACTACCTTTACAAGCGGATCATATCCCCATAAAACTGTTAGGAATCCAGTCACTGCCATAATGAGTTCATA
>CAZGIO010000005.1:0-23011 GCA_964525975.1 uncultured bacterium | reverse complement strand
AAGATGCTCGACCGCGCATTGGAGAAGCTGAAGAAACTGGGCTGCATCGAACAGTCGGCCGCCGATCCGGACAGGTGGTGGCTGCGCGAATCGGTGGAGGTGAAATACTCTTAGTTCGTGACCTGCGCAATCAGTAGTGATAAGGTCCTGTTGCGGGGTCGCGGCCGGGTCGTGTCCGACATCCCGGCCGCTTGATATCGAGTCGGACGCCCCTCGCACTGGAGCGTTTCCCATGGGACCGGAACGATTCAAGATCGCCGCGGTGCAGGCGTCCTCGGTATTCCTGGACCGCGACGCGACCATCGACAAGGCCTGCGCGTTGATCGAGCAGACGGCCAAGGTTGGCGCCACGCTCGTGGCGTTTCCGGAGGCCTTCGTTTCCGGCTACCCGGTCTGGGTGTGGTTCATCCCGCCGGGCCGGACCCACCCCTTGCGGGATCTCTTCGCGCAGCTCGTCGACAGCGCCGTAGCGATACCGGATCCCGCCGTGACCCGTCTGGCCGAGGCGGCGGGAGACTGCAAGATCACCGTCGCCATCGGCGTCAACGAGAAGAACGCCGAGGGCAGCAACACGACGCTCTACAACACGCTGCTCTACCTGGGGCCGGACGGTTCGATAAAGAATAAAAGATGTAAATGTTGAAGAGGAGATGAAGCAGGCCTATCTTGACTATGCCATGAGTACTATCATGGGCCGCGCTCTGCCCGATGTGAAAGACGGGCTGAAACCGGTGCAGCGGCGCATACTTTATGCCATGAACGAACTGGGCCTCAAGTATAATAAAAAATACAGGAAGTCATCGAAGGTCGTGGGCGATGTCATGGGTAACTACCATCCCCATGGCGATCAGGCGATCTATGACGCTCTGGCGAGGATGGCGCAGCCTTTTACCTATAATGTACCCCTCATAGACGGCCAGGGCAACTTCGGTTCCATTGACGGGGACCGGCCCGCCGCCGCCAGATATACCGAGGTGCGCATGGACAAGATATCCGATTATCTCCTTGTGGACCTTGAAAAGGAGACAGTGGATTTCAAGCCCAACTACGACGGGTCCACAACGGAGCCTGTGGTGCTCCCATCTGTGGTGCCCAATCTGCTGCTTAACGGCTGCGCGGGTATTGCCGTGGGTATGGCTACAGAGATACCGTCTCATAATCTCAATGAACTTGTAGAGGGTATTATTCATCTCATAGATAATCCCGATGCTGATACAAAAGAGCTCATGCAGTTTGTCAAGGGCCCCGATTTTCCCACATCAGGTTATGTGGTGGGAGTAAAAGGCATTTATGACGCTTACAGGACAGGGAGGGGACGCTGTTCCATCAGAGGGAAGATCATAAAAGAGATCAATGCCAAAGGGCGTATTTCTCTGGTCATCACGGAAATCCCTTATAAGGAGAATAAGTCCCGGCTCATCGAGTCCATAGCGGATCTGGTGAAAAACGGCAAACTTGAAGGGATCAGGGATCTCCGCGATGAGACCGACAGAAACGGTATCAGGATAGTGCTTGAACTGAAAAGCAAGGAAGAGTATGACGCGGATATAATCAGCAATGTCCTTTTTAAGAAGACCAGGCTTCAGATAAACTATTCCATGAATTTCCTTTCCCTTGTGAACGGGATACCCAAGACCATGGGGCTGCATGAGATGCTTACTCATTTTATCGGACACAGGAAGGAAGTTGTCACAAGGAGGACCCGTTATCTGCTTAGAAAGGCGGAGGAAAGGGCTCATATACTGGAAGGCCTGAAGATCGCTCTGGCGAACATAGATGAAGTCGTGGCTATCATAAAAAAATCAGCTGATGCTAATGACGCCCGTAACAGGCTCATGGACAGCTTTGAACTCACGTATGTCCAGGCTCAGGCCATACTGGATATGAAACTCCAGAGGCTGACCAGTCTGGAAGTCAAAAAACTGGAAGAAGAATATGAAGAACTGCTGAAAAAAATATGTTACTACAAGAGCATACTCAGCAATGAGCATCTGGTCAGGGAGATCATCAAAGAGGAACTTATAGAGTTGAACGGCAAGTTCAGCATGCCTCGCAAGACTCAGATAATCGAACAGCTAATGGAGCTTGACGCCCTTGACCTTATACAGGAAGAGGACATGGTCATAACAATAACCAACAGAGGTTTTATCAAGCGCGTCCCCGAATCTGCCTACAGGACACAGCGCAGAGGGGGAAAGGGGCTTGCAGGGCTTAAGACCATAGAGGATGATTTTGTTAACAAGCTTATACTTGCCTCTACACATGACAAACTGCTTATGTTCACAAACAGAGGCCGGACATATTCGTTGAGCACTCTGAACATACCTGAGAGAAGCAGGACTTCAAGAGGTTCCTCGATAAACAATATCCTTACTCTGGAAAAGGGTGAATATATATGCGACTATCTTCCCATCAAGGAATTTTCAGAAGATGAGTATCTTATATTTGCAACGAAAAAGGGTATCATCAAAAAGACAAGGCTCTCTGATTTTTCCAATATCAACAGCAGAGGCCTCATAGGAATCAATATCAGGGAAGATGACGAACTTGTATCTGTGATAGATGTCAAAGGCGGCCAGAGTATCATGCTTTACACGCGGAAAGCCCTTGCGATACGAGTGGATGAGTCCACTCTGCGTCATCAGGGACGCGCCACAATGGGCGTAAAAGGCATCAATCTTGCCAAGGATGACTATGTGATCATGGCTGAAACCCTGTCTGATGAGGATATACTTCTGTTTGTATCGCAGAACGGTTTCAGCAAGCGTACAAAAGGATCTGACTTTAAGATACAGGGACGAGGAGGCAAGGGACTTATTGCCATGAAGATAACAGACAAGACCGGTGAGATGGCCGGAGCCATGGTCGTCTCTGAAGGTGATGATATATTCGGCATCACCGAGAAAGGCCAGATCATAAGGATAACACTGGAAGACATTAAGATACAGGGCAGAAACACCCAGGGTGTTAAGTTTATAACCCTTTCAGATGGAGATACGCTTAAAGCTGTCTCGCGCTGCGTGGAAAGGTAACAGAGAAAAGACGGCCGCTTTGCGGCCGTCTAAAAAAAACTTGATATTTGGGTGCGCAACTTTATAATTTGATATAATGAAAGATCGGGTGATGTATATGTGGATAACAAAGGCCATGGCTTATCTTGTTCTTCTTTTCATCATAGTGGTATTCAGTGTTCAGAATGCCACTGATAAGATCACACTGCGTTTTTTCAACCTCTCCACAGGGGAGATACCGGCCATAGAAGCCCTGATACTGGCATTTTTCATGGGGCTGGTTGTGTGCGGCGCTTATGCTCTCTGGAAATATTTCTCTCTGCTGAAGAAATATAAGAACGTCCTGGGAGAATCCGAGAGGATGAAAGACGAGATAGGCGTTCTGAGGAAGATGAACATAGAGGAAGATACGGAAAAAGAGATTGAATAATTAAGAGGAGCCGAAATGAATCTGCTAATGATAGGTGCGATTTTTGTAGTTGCCGCGCTGATGTTTGTCTTCTATGGCATGAAAAAAGATGAAGAGATCAATGAAAAGAAGGCTAAGAAAGTACGTTTTACAAGGAATCACCTGAATGAATACTGGCTGGACATAATAGAATATGTTACCACAGGATACTATGAAAAGGCCAGCACGCTGCTGAAAGAGCTTATTGAAAAAAATCCCGATGAATATCCCGCATATCTTGTGTTCAGTTATATATTGAGGAAACAGGGAAAAGTGGATAAAGCGCTGAACGTGGACAAGGCGATATTTGCAGGCACGATAAATATTTCCCGCAGGGGTAAAAAGGCGATACAGAAGAGCCTTATTATTGATTACGCTGAAAACGGCATGCTTAAGACCGCCTTGAAGACAATCGAGGAAAACGGATTGGACAGTGACAACGATGAACTGATCCTTGCTCTGGGAAAAGATGTGGCGTATAAGCTGGGTGATTTTGCAAAAGCTTTCACATATGCGAAAAAACTGCTTGAGGAGAAAAAAGCCAGGGATAAATCCGAGCTGGGATATATCGCTGCGGATCTCGCAAAAGACGCCTTGAAAAAAGATGACGTGGATACTGCCAGAAAGCTTCTTAAAGAGGGGCGCAGGTATAATCCCGACTGCGGGCGGCTGATATTCGTGGACTCATATCTCCATCATCAGGAGGGAAGTACCGCGAAGGCGCAGGAACTCTTTACCAAAGCCCTGAAAAAAAGCCCCGGATCTGTTTATCATGTGAAGGATAAGATGTTTGAGATCTTTGACCAAGATCATCATAAGATGGCTAAAAGCCTCAAGAAAGCAGTAAGCAGCAACGTGGACAATGCAGCGCTGCACGTGGCATATGCAAGTGAATTAAGAGAGCTGGGACGCCTTGATGAGGCTGCAGAGGAATATCTTGAAGCCATATTGTATGCACCTGATTCCAAACATATATTATTCCTGATGATGGACCTCTACATCGAGATGGGGAACTGGGAAAAAGTCAGGGATATCCGGGATGACCTGAAAGGGATTGAAAGCGAGACTGTATATTCCTGCACCGAATGCGGCGCCAGGTATGACCACCCCACATGGTATTGTGACAATTGCGGCACTTGGGGATGTGTGACCATCAGACTATGAGCGGTATCAAGGATACGCCTTTAAACCGTCAATATAAAAAGATCAAGGGGCAGTACCCCGACTGCATTGTTTTTTTTCGCGTGGGAGATTTTTACGAGGTGTTCTATGATGATGCTGAACTGGTCTCCAAGGCTTTGAATATAGTATTGACTTCACGACAGGAAGGGCAGCCCATGGCGGGAGTCCCCCACCATGCTGTGGATAAATATCTTAAGACACTGGTAAAGATGGGGTACAAGGTTGCCGTTTGCGAGCAGGTCGAGGATCCCAGGACTGCCAAAGGCATTGTCAAACGTGATGTGGTCAAAGTCGTCACCCCGGGAACATTTGTGGAAGAAAACAGAGACAATTATCTCGCCGCCCTTTTTTCCGACAATGGAAGCTGGGGATATGCCCATGTGGATATATCTCTGGGCGAGATAACCACTGGAAAAGCCCATGACCTCCAGGAACTGGCTGCGAAACTGAGCAAAGTGGATGTGAGGGAGTTGATCATACCTGAGGCCCACACAGCTGCGGACAAGTTCTGCAGTGAGACTTTCCCCGGAGTCTTTGTGACAAAATATCCCCCTTGGGAATACGACCTTGAGATCTCTGTGAAACGGGTCAAGGATTATTTCGAAGTGGTGTCTCTAGTTCCCTTCGGGATACATAATGACCCCGATATTATAGCTGCAGTCTCCATACTGCTGAAACACGTCATGGACACTCAGAAGGGTGTGATGAAGAACATCAGCGTAATCGAGAATGAATCGCAGCAGGATTACATGGAGATCGACGCCAAGACATGGCGCAACCTTGAAATATTCCGCAACAGCTCCGATCTTACAGGGGATAACACCCTGTTCAGCCTTATGGACAAAAACAGGACCAGGATGGGCGCCCGCAACCTGAAAAAATGGCTGCGCCGTCCTCTCATGGAGGGTGAAAGGATCATAAGGCGCTGGGATGCAGTGGAACATCTGATAAAGAACCGGAGGCTGCGGGAGAAGCTGGCCGCTGTTCTGGAGACGATCCCGGATTTTGAAAAATCCATGGGTAAGATATCATATTCAAAGGGAAGGCCCAGAGACCTTATACAGATAAAAAAAGGGCTGGAACATATGGATGTGCTCAAAGAGCTTGCGGGAGAGACGGGAGTGGCTTTGTTTGAGGAGATAGCCTCCATGATCGATCCCCTCAGAGATATATTTGAACTGCTGGATAAAGGCATATCCGAGGAACCCGGAGCAGGGAACAACGGTTTCGGGTATATCAAGGACGGGTATGACAGCCGGACAGATGAACTGCGTCATCTGAAAAAGGATTCAAGGGTTCTCCTTGCGGAGATACAGGAAAGAGAAAAAGAACGTACGGGGATATCCTCGTTAAAAGTGAAATACAATAAAGTCTTCGGTTATTTTATAGAGATATCCAAAAGTTATATTGACAAAGTACCCCAGGATTATGTGAGGCGGCAGACCCTTACAAACGCCGAACGTTACATCATCGATGAGTTAAAAGAACTTGAAGAGAAGATACTGAATGCGGACAGCCAGCTTGCTGCAAGGGAATGGGAAGTATTTTCCGAGATCAAGGAAGATGTCGTCTCCAGGACCATTGAGATTTTGAAAGATGCCAGAGCTGTGGCGCAGATCGACACATTAACCGCCTTTGCTGAAAATGCAGGCCAGGGTGATTACTGCAGGCCGGATCTGTGCGGGGGAGGTGTGCTCGAGGTTAGAGAGGGCAGGCATCCGGTGATAGAGACTCTGCTTGGAGCGGAACCCTTTATTCCCAATGATCTTGTCATGGACAGCGGTGATAAGCTGATGTATCTTGTGACCGGCCCTAACATGGCAGGGAAGTCGACATATTTACGGCAAAACGCTCTGCTGCTTCTCATGGCCCAGGCCGGTTCCTATGTGCCCGCTGAAAAGATGTCTTTTGACCCAGTTGACAGGATATTTTCACGGGTGGGTGCTTCTGACAACCTGGCTGCGGGGGAAAGCACTTTCATGGTGGAGATGCTGGAAACAGCATATATTATCCATAATGCCACACCGGGCAGTTTTATTATCCTGGATGAGATCGGGAGGGGTACAAGCACATATGACGGTCTTTCTCTTGCCTGGTCCATATCAGAACATATCATCAGTCATGTGGGGGCCAAGACTCTTTTTGCCACTCATTACCACGAACTCACAGAGCTGACAGATGTCTATTCCAATATACATAATCTCAATATCACAGTGAAGGAGTGGAATGACAGAGTGATCTTCCTGCGGAAGATCGAGGAGGGACGCGCCGATAAAAGTTACGGCATACAGGTGGCCCGTCTTGCGGGACTCCCCGCTTCCGTCATCGAACGTTCAAAAGAGATCCTGTTTAACCTTGAGACTGAGAGTTATCATAATGGCGTTCCCGCCATTGTAGACGGCAGGGAAGGCGCAAGCCCCAGACAGGTTGATCTTTTCAGCGACAGCATAGAGGAGAAGATCATCAACGAGATCCGGTATATTGATCTAAACGTGCTGTCGCCCCTGGAAGTCCTGGACGAGGTGCGGAAGATGAAAGCGCGTATAGAAGAACATGATTCGTAAACTCAAAAAAAACACCATCAACAAAATAGCAGCCGGAGAAGTGGTGGAGAGGCCTGTCTCAGTGGTCAAAGAACTGGTTGAAAACGCCATTGACGCAGGAGCGCGACGGATCGATGTGATGATAGAAGGTTCACCGGTGGAGATGCTGTCTGTATCAGATGATGGCTTCGGCATCCCGTTCAAAGAGATTGAAAAGGCTTTTGAGCGTCACGCCACTTCAAAGATCAGTGATGTGGCTGACCTGGAATCCCTTGACACACTGGGGTTCAGAGGTGAGGCTCTGCCCAGCATCGCCTCGGTATCTCAATGCACTCTTATTTCACAATGCCGCGGGGAAGGCCATGGAGGCCGTATTGAGATCAGCGGAGGCAAGATAATACGGTTCCAAGAGGCCAGCAGAAAGGCCGGGACCAGCGTGATCGTGAAAAATCTTTTTTATAATATACCTGTGAGACGTAAGTATCTGAAAAGCAGCAGGTATGAGACAAGACTCGTGAGGGAGCTGCTGGAAAATTTTGCTCTTGTATATGCTGATTCAGGTCTGGCATTGACCTTTTCAATTGATGGCGAACAGAAATTGTCTGTGGGCAGTGAAGATTCTTTTACAGACCGGGTTGCTGTGATACATGGCAGCGCGGTAGCCGATTCACTTAACCTGTTCAAGAAAGAAAGGGAACATTATCTCTTTCAGGGCTGGATCTCGGGAAGTGATGTGGCGGCAAAAAACAGCCGGCACATGAACTTTTACGTAAATGGACGTGTGATCAAAGATAAGAAAATGATCTTTACAGCGCGGAATGCTTTGAGGGAAGTCTTTGAACATGGGACCTATCCGTATCTGTATCTGTTTCTGAACGTCGACCCCGAATATGCGGATTTTAATGTGCATCCCAGGAAGACGGAGATCAGACTGCGCAATGAAAAGAGGATCCTGGGATCCATATATAACTCTCTGCAGGCTGTATATTCACAATATTCATCGCTTCCTTCGGGAGGATTTGAGAGGATTGCCGGCGACGGCATGGAAGACAGCGGCTCCGCGGCACAGGTATCCCTGTTTGATGGAGGGGGCCACGGGCCTGAAGTGAGTATAGCCCCTGAAGAGAAAAAGCAGGCGGACCTTGCTGGACACAGATATCAGGGCACTCTTTTTGACCGGTATCTTCTCTTTGTATCTTCAACGGAGATGGTTCTGGTTGATTTTCACGCACTGAACGAGCGCATGGTCTATGACAGGCTTATCCGGAAAGAGTATGAGGATCCGGGCAAGCATATTGTGCCGGAGGTGTTCAGGATCGGTTCCCGCAACACGGAGATCGTGAAAGACAAGATGGATGAGCTTGCCAGGATCGGCCTGCGTGTGCGGCTTTTTGGAGATGATTCTGTGATCATAGAGTCCATCCCCGCTTTCCTGAAGGATGCCGGAAGAGCCGAACAGCTTCTTCGGGAAATTTGCGACGGGGCGGAACGGGGAAACGGACCCTTTGACAGATTTCTTGCGGAACGCGCATGCAAGGCGTCGTTCAGGAGTGGAGACAGGCTCTCAGAGGAGGATATACGGGCATTTGCCGGAGCGCTTGAAAAAGGTGGCTTTTCTCTAACCTGCCCACATGGCAGGCCTGTGGCGCGGATAATAAAGAAAGAAAACATGGACACGCTTTTCAAGCGTTGACAATATTGATTTTTCTGTTAGATTTTTCACATGGAAGACGCCGGAACAAAAAAGCGAATCATCGAATCCGCTGTGGGACTGTTTGCCGATTCCGGATATGACGGAGTGGGTATGCGCAGCGTGGCAAGAGCCACAGGCATAGCGGTGTCAGTGATCTACTATTATTTCAAGAACAAGGAAGAGCTGTACAGTGCGGCTTTTCTTGATTATTTCAATGATGTCCTTTCCGGTGTGAGATCATTTATTGAGAAGAACAGAGAAAGGGACCTCATCAGCCTTTCCATGGACCTTCTGAGATTTTTTAACGAGATGGACAAGTCGGAGAAACAGCGTGTAAAAGTCGCCATCTATGAGATCCAGGGGTTTGGACAGGGCACTTCCCTCCGCGATGAGCTTTCAAAGATCTATAAACAGCATGAGATGGTCTTTTTTTCGCTGTTTCTGGAGCGGCTTAAAGACAAGGCCATGTCATTTGCAGCTTCAAGGGTGTTGTATACCTATCTGTCAGCCCGTGTGGCGGACATCATAATCAAAGACAGATTTCCATCTGATACGGTGACAGATGATCTGAAGCTCATATGTAAACGATGATTAAATCACCGATTAAGGGTCTTGACACGGCGAATTATTTCTTGACATGAAAATGAAACTGTGGTAGTTTCTCCGTGCAGAAGATACAGGGGGTAGAAAAATGTACGCAGTAATAAAAACAGGCGGAAAGCAGTATCTTGTAAGAGAAAATGACAAGATATTCATTGAAAAGATTGACAAAGCCGAAGGCGAATCCGTTGAGTTTCAGCCTATTTTGCTTAATGACGGCGAAAATACGATTTCTGACTCCAAGTCACTTGAAAAAAGCAAAGTGGTTTGCAAAGTCAAGGAACATTTTAGAGACAGAAAGATCAAGGTCTTCTATTACAGAAGAAGAAAAGATTCAGATAAGACCATTGGCCACAGACAGGCTAAATGCACCTTGATCGTGGAATCAATCCAGAAATAACCGGGGAGGTGAGTTATGGCTCATAAAAAAGGTGTTGGTAGTACCAGGAACGGACGCGACTCTGAGTCCAAACGCCTCGGTGTAAAAAAATACAGCGGCCAGGCTGTATCCGCTGGGAATATTATTATTCGTCAGAGGGGCACCAAATATAAACCGGGCGAAAACGTAGGGCTCGGGAAAGATTATACAATCTATTCTCTCATAGACGGAGTAGTAAAATTCTCCGTAAGACGCGGCCGCAGCGTTGTCAATGTTGAAGCGGCGAAAAAAAAGTAAGAAATGTTTGTAGATAACGCTAAGATCTATGTCCAGGGCGGCAAGGGCGGCCCTGGATGTCTCAGTTTCAGACGTGAAAAATATATCCCCAAAGGCGGTCCCGACGGCGGCAACGGCGGCAGGGGCGGTGATGTGATCCTGCAGGTGAACAACTCTGTAAAGACTCTTTTTGACGTCCGCTATCATCCCCATATCAGGGCAAAAAACGGTTCTCCCGGAGAGACTAACAATAAATATGGGAAAGACGGCGATGACCTTATAGTAAATGTCCCCCCTGGGACCATGATATATGATGAAGCGGGTAAACTGTTATGCGACCTGGTGGGTGAGGATGACCGGTTTATAGCTGCCAAAGGCGGCCGCGGAGGGAGAGGCAATGCGGTATTTCTCTCCAACAGCAACCGCGCGCCTTATATCAGGGAGCTGGGTGAGCCCGGTGAGGAGTGTACGCTTACACTTGAATTGAAAGTGCTCGCCGACGTGGGACTTGTAGGCCTCCCCAATGCGGGGAAGTCCACCCTGCTTTCTGTGATCAGCAATGCGAAGCCGAAGATCGCTTCTTATCCTTTTACAACCCTTGAACCCAATCTGGGCGCCATTGTCGCGGAAAGAGGGTTCAGTTTTGTTATTGCCGACCTGCCGGGGCTTATAAAAGGCGCAAGTGAAGGCGTGGGCCTTGGAGACCGGTTCCTCAAACACGCGGAAAGGACACGCATCCTGGTACACGTGGTGGACATGGCAGGCACAGAGGGACGTCATCCCGCAGATGATTATGAGACTATCCGGCTGGAATTGGAGCGGTACGGGGACCTGCTGTCGCAAAAAAGGACCATCGTTGCCGCAAATAAGATGGATGTCCCCGAAGCGGAATTGTTCCTGGAAGAGTTTGTGGAAAGGACCGGCATAAAACCTGTCCTCCTGTCCGCAGCGGGCAGGAACGGCATAGAGGAACTGAAAAACCTTATAGCCAGGACCCTTGATGAACTTCCTCCTCTAAAGACCGATATCCCTGTCACCCACGAGATGGAACGGGATAAGAGGCGGTTTACATTGGAGAGGTCCCATGGGGCGTTCCATGTGGATGGAGTCTATATAAACAAGATCGTCAAGATGACAGATTTCAACCTTCCTGAAAGTGTGAGAAGATGCACTGATATCATGAAAAAACTTGGTATTTTTGACGCTCTCAGCGATATGGGGGCTGAAGAGGGCGATACTGTCATCGTTGCGGGAGACTTTGAGTTTTTCTATCAGCCCGATTAAATCATTCTTGATGATATTTTCTTATTGTGATATATTTCAGATGTATAGCTGTTTGAACTGATGCTCAAAATCGGGAACTATTTTGTGCTGTATCTCAAGGAGGAGATATGAAAAAAGTCGTGTTGCTAGTTATCATTTCACTTCTGTTGTTATCGGCTGCTGTCTATGGCGGCAAAATCCCGCCTCCATATCCTGGCCCCAGAGGGGGGGATCTGAAAGGCGAGGATGTCTATACCGTCGTCAAGGGAGACACGATGTGGGAAATCTGCGGCAGAAAGCTGGATAATCCCTGGCTTTGGGTGAAAGTGTGGGAACGTAATCCCCATATAACAGACCCCAACTGGATATATCCCGGCGACAAGATCATTGTAAGCACAAGGGGAACGGCCAAACCGTCTTATGTAAAACCTGAAAACAGGGAAAAATACAAAGATGAGGATTATTCCATAAAAAAATTCATATTTAAGGAAAAAGCTGTGGCAGATGCCAGTCTGCCTGAAGAAGTCAAGGATGTATCTGAAGAAGATGAAGCAGACGATCATTTTCAGGATATAATCATGCGCGGCGGTTTTATCCTTGAACACGGCGTGGATCCCTTTGCCATGGTCATGAGCCTGGACAAGGAAGGCAGCATCGCCTCATACGGGGAGATTGTCTATATCAATAAAGGTTCCAAGTCGGACATCAGAGTGGATGATGAACTTATCGTTTATGAACTGGGCAGAGCTGTCAAACACCCCAGGACATATAAAAAACTCGGCGAGATCGTTATTCCCCAGGGTGTGATAAAGGTGAAAGCCGTGGAAGAGAATCTGGCTAAATGTGAGATCATCGCACAGAGAGAACCCATAGAACGGGGGAGCTATGTGGATTTTGAATATCCACGGATCGTTCTGAATAAAAAGAATATTAAGCCTGACTACTCAGGATACCTGGTCTATTTCAATGATGATGTCACCCTTGCAGGAAAGGGTACCATCGTGCACATAGACAGGGGTATGAAACAGGGTATAAAAGCCGGGATGTTTTTCGACATCATGGGTGAAGCTAAAAAAGTCAAAGACCCTGAAGGCGGCATCAAGGTCCTTCCCTCGGAGATCAAGGGCAGGATACAGGTCATAAGTGCCAGGGAAAACGTCTCCATGGGTATCATACTTTCATCAAAGGGCAACGAAGGCATCAGCCTTGGTGACGTGGTGGAGGCAGAATAAGGAGGACTTTTTTCAAAGCGCATGACCTGGACAATGAGGCCGCTGCGTATCTTGCATTGAGCCTCAATGGCGTAGTGGGCAGCCACAGGATTTTCAGCGGGATCGCAAAAGCAGGTTCCGCTTCTGCCCTCTGCTCCGCTCAAAAACGGGATATCCCTCTCCTTTTATCATGTTCAAGATCCAGTGCGGAATCTTTTTTCCGCCATGTGCAGAAATCGGGGCTTAAGGAACTCTACGCCCTGCTGAAAAGAAAATCCGTAACAGTGATCACACCTGCCGACGGGGAATATCCGGATTCATTGAAAGAGATCTATGATCCGCCTCTGGCGCTGTTCAGGAAGGGACGTCCCCTGGAGAAAGGATGCACATATATTGCTGTGGTGGGCATGAGAAAAGCCACACACTACGGGCTCAGGGCTGCGGAAGAGATCATCGGGGGATTGTGCGGTGATTTCGCGGTGGTCAGCGGGATGGCCGCTGGCATTGACGCCGCGGCGCATAAGGCGGCGATGGACCGGGGATTTTATACCGTGGCTGTGCTGGGAACGGGGCCCGATTACATATACCCCTCTGTGAACAGGAAATTGTATGGTGAGATACTTGAAAACGGTAAGCTGATCAGTGAATATCTGCCGGGCACCGGCCCTTCGCGTTATTCTTTTCCAAGGCGCAACAGGATAATCAGCGGCATGTCAAAGGGTGTGCTTGTGGTTGAATGCGGGAAGAAGAGCGGAGCTCTGATCACTGCGGGCTTTGCCCTGGAACAGGGACGCGATGTCTTTGCTGTGCCGGGAAGTATACTCGCAAGGAGCAGCGCGGGCACTAACGGCCTCATAAGAGACGGCGCTTTTCCAGTGATCGAGGCAGAAGATATAATGCTCCGCTGGGGGACCGGATCCCCGGGAAAAGCTCCGAAAAATAAATCACCGGCGCTGTTGACAGACGGTGAAAAAGAGGTTATAAGTCACTTGTCGGTGGATGAGCCCTTTACAATAGAAGAGCTTGCCGTTATCATGAAAACAGGGAGACGGCCTGAAAAAATCGCAGCGGTGATGACAGCTCTTGTCATAAAAGGGGTTGTCCTGGAACTCGCCGGTAAACGGTTTGTTCTTAAAGAAGAGGTTGATATATGAAGAAGAAAAATATTCTTATGGATAAACTCATCGAGGCTCTCGGAGGCAGTGATGACGGTGAACAGAAAGAGAGTCTGAAAAAATTGCTCTCTGACAAAGGAATAGACAGAGAATCTGTTGAAAGCATTGTCCAGAAGATCACAGAATATTCCTTTTCAGGAGATGTGGAGTTTGAAGAGCTAAGACTTGACGGTATCAGACAGTACAATGTCTTTGAACGCATGCTTCTGTCTGAAGAGGCTATCGATGTCCTTACATTCTGCAAGTATCTCGGCCTTGTCGATGATAATGAACTGGAAAAGGTCATTGAGATCGTCATGGACACTGACAGGCTTCCTGTGGACAAAGGCACGGTCATCGCCGCGGTCTCCTACGTCTCAGGGATAGACCTGAATATCACAGGACTCAACGCTTACAGGTGAAAGGGAACTTTTTTTTCTGCTAAAATGTTATTAGTGTGATAACAAAAGGAGGCGGGATGAAAAAAATACTGATATTGACAATCACTTTTCTCATTTTATCTTTTTCCGCAGAGGCTGTTGAATGGGAGTCTTTTGACCAGGCTTTTTCAGAAGCCAGATTAAACAGCGGAAAGACAATGCTGTATTTCAAGACGTCGTGGTGCCATTACTGTAAAAAGATGGAAGAGTCCACTTTCAGTGATGAGAGCGTCAAAAAAGAGATGAATCAGTTTCATGCGGTTCAGATCGATATAGAAAGCAGTAAGAAGATGAACAGCAGGGGGCAGACAGGCCGTGAACTGGGCGCTGTCTTTGGTGTTCGGGGGACACCGGCGATATGGTTCTTTGACGATGCCGGAAAACCCATCACCTCAATACCAGGGTATATCCCCCCGGAGATGTTCGTAAAGGTATTGAGATATATAGGCAGTGACGCCTATAAGAGCGTTGCCTGGGATGAATGGAACAGGGAGAACAAATGAACATGATATCCATTGCCGAACCTGTGAATATACTCATGGCTTTCGGAGCGGGGGTGCTGATTTTTTTTAACCCATGTATACTGCCTCTGGTTCCGTCATATATTATGATGCTTACCGGAGTTTCCGCTGATGATATTGCCGGAAGCGGGAAAGGAAAGCTTATTAAAAAGACACTGATTAAAGTGTTGCTTTTTTCCATGGGTTTCACCGCGATATTTGTGGCCATGGGCGCCACGGCAACGTCCCTTGGCACGTTTCTAAACAGAAACAGGATAATCCTTGAACGGGGAGCGGGTATAGTCGTGATTGTCATGGGGTTGTTTCTTTCAGGCCTTGTAAAGATACCGATCCTCAAGCGTGATGCGAGGCTCCGGCTAAAGGGGCGTAATCCGGCTTCATTACCCTTCCTTTTTGGCGTATCGTTTTCACTGGGCTGGTCTCCATGCATGGGGCCTGTCCTTGCAGCGGTGCTGTTGTATGCATCCGCAGGGGGAACTGTGTTCCGCGGCATGGCACTTCTTGGTGTGTTCTCAGCGGGGCTGATGATGATGTTTGTTATATCAGGAGTGATATTTGTTTATTTTGTGTCGTTCTTTGAGTCCATGAAAAAGGCGATACCTGTATTAAAACAGGTATCGGCGCTTTTCCTCATAGTCATGGGCCTTATAATGGTTATTTAGTCAACCCAGATGTTTCTTCAGCAGGGCATTGAAATCATCCAGGTCTGAGTCAGATGTGTCGTAAGAACACATCCATCGGACCTGGTTTTTAACTTCATCCCAGACATAAAAAAATGATTCCTCCTGGAGGGGTGCTATCTTATCTCCGGGGATGGCTGCAAAAACGCCGTTGGTCTCAACGGGATAGATCAGATCCACAGATTCGATCTCAGAGACCATGGAGGCAAGCCTGCGTGCGGCGCTGTTGGCCCTTGAAGCATTGATCTTCCATATGCCGTCTTCAAGGTAGGGTATAAACTGCGCGGATATGTACCGCATCTTCGATCCCAGCTGCCTGCCCTGTTTTCTGATATATTTAAAATCTCCGTTTTCGACTCCATTGAAGAATATGACGGATTCACCGGACATCATTCCGTTTTTCGTTCCTCCGAAAGAAAGCACGTCAACACCTGCGCCGCCGCTGGTCTCGTAGAGAGAGCAGTCTAATGCCTCCGCGGCATTGGCAAGCCTGGCTCCGTCCATATGAAGAAGCATTCCGTGTCTGTGGGCCAGCCCGCTTAACTCTTTGATCTCCGGGATGGTGTATACGGTGCCCAGTTCCGTGGGCTGAGTTATTGAGATTACTCGGGGCTGGGAATGGTGCTCCACTCCGAAGCCGTGGAGATATTCCGCCACGCTTTCGGGCATAAGCCTGCCCAGGGGAGCATCCAGCGTGAACAGTTTGCATCCTGTGAACTTTTCTGGGGCTCCGCATTCATCCACATTCATATGAGACGTGTTAGCTGTGATGATGGAATGGTATGAACGTGTCACGGCGGAAATGCCGAGGACGTTTGCAGCTGTGCCGGTGAAAACGAAAAACGGCTCGCTTTCAGGACCGAAAGTATCCTTCATGACAGCTACCGCTTTTTTAGTATAGGGGTCATCGCCATATGAGACATAATCCCCTTTATTTGCCTTGATCACGGCTTCCATGACAGCTTCATGCACAGGTGAATTGTTGTCGCTTGCAAAACTTTTCATATATACTCCTTTTCGCTTTTTTTGCCGCTTTGTCTAAAAATAACAGATTTACACGCCATTGAAAATAAAAAACAGGGGAGTACGGTATAGGTTCGGAAAGATCACGTGAAGAAAAATATCGAAACAGCAGCCAGGGCGCCTATGGTCCCAAGGATGGCTCTCGGAGTGATCTTTTCTTTCAAAAGAAAATGGGATACAGGGATGAGTATCACAGGTGAAAGGGATGTGAGGGTGAGCGCTATGCCCACGTAGATAGTCTTGACAGCGTACAGGGCCAGCAGCACCCCTGCAACGGGCCCGATGAGTGTGGATGTGGATACGTAAAGCACGGACTTTCTGTCGCTGAAAAACCGCTTGAAATCATCGGCGAACCTTCCACGGATCAGTGTGAAGATGATGAATGCGGCAAGACCGGCGGATACTCTGTAAAAATTAGCGGTCACAGGGGATATATCCGTTCCCATTCCCGCTTTAGAGAGGACCATGCCGGCTCCTTGTCCCACGGCGCCCCCCAGGGCAAATAGATATCCCTTCAGATGCCTGGATGAACGGTTATCCCCGTTCTTTTCTCCCACGACCCAGGCTATGGCGGCTGTGGACAGGATTATGGCTGCCGTATGGAGGAGAGAAGGGACTTCATTCAATGCGAATCTTGAGATCACAGCGCTTATCACAGGTGCCAGGCTCATGATGAGCATGGTAAGTCTGGGGCCGATGGAGACAAATGCTTCGAAAAGAAATATATCTCCAAGAAAGTACCCGATGAAACCGCTGGCAAGAAGATATGCCAGGGAAACACCTGTTGCCTCTGTATGCCCCCCCATGACAAGATACATGGCTGCAGCTGCGGGAAGGGCTATCCACATGCGCAGATGAGTCACGGTGAAGGAACCTATGCGCTTCCCGGCTTTTGAAAAAAAATAGGCATTGTATGCCCAGCAGAATGCGGCTCCCAGCGCCGCCAGCTCCCCTTTCAGCATATGGTTAAGATAGGTGGATAAGTACACAGTGTCAATGTTTCTTTTTGCGAAATAAATATCCGGTGATCTTCGGGTCTAATTCCTTTTTTGAAGGATCACGGGGAATTTGTTTCTTGAAAAAACGTTAAAAATATCACATAATTGAAAATAAACGGGGGTGTCCGCTTGGAACGGGATAAACAAAAAAGGATCCGATTCCTGAGAGAGGAAATCAGGCGTCTAAATGACAGATACTATAAGGAGAACAGTCCGGAAATCTCTGACTATGAGTATGATATGCTCGTAAAAGAACTTGAAAGTCTTGAACGGGAGTCCGGCGCCGTTGCAGAGGATTCTCCCGTATCCATGGTGGGAGATGATACAACGGGGCTGTTTGAGACCTATGCGCACCATGTGCCCATGCTCTCCATCAGCAATACATATTCTCCGGAAGATATCTCTGATTTTTGCGCACGTGTGGAAAAGCTTACAGGGGAGACAAGGCTGGAATATTATTGCGAGCACAAGATAGACGGTGTCAGCATCAGCCTGATATATGAGGACGGAAAGCTTGCCCGGGCAGTGACCAGAGGGAACGGCATACAGGGTGAGGATGTCACAGCCAATATCCGTAATATTCAGGGAATCCCCCTGCAAGTGGGACTTAAAGGGGTCTGCGAGATCAGAGGGGAAGTATTCATCTCACTTGAGGAATTCCGCCGTCTGAACGAGATCAGGGCAGAAGCCGGAGATGAACCCTATGCCAATCCCCGGAATCTTGCCTCGGGTACGCTGAAACTTCTCGACAGGGGTGAATCCGGCCGGAGAAATCTTTCTGTTTTTTTATATGGAATGGGACGCGGCGATGATCCGGACATACCTGTGACTCAGCATGGTTTTATGCGATGGCTCAGGGAAAAAGGTTTTTCTGTTAATCCCCACGGGGCGGTATGCAGAGATGCAGGTGAGATCTGGGATTACTGCAGCGCATGGGGAGAAAAAAGAGAGTCTCTCGGCTATATGATAGACGGTATAGTGATCAAAGTGGATGATATTCATCTGAGGGAGAAACTGGGAGCCACTATGAAATCACCACGGTGGGTAACAGCCTATAAGTTTCCTCCTGAACGGGCTGTGACCAGAGTCCTGGATATTAAGGTACAGGTGGGGCGCACGGGTATTTTGACTCCTGTGGCTTTGCTGGAACCTGTCAAACTTGCCGGGACCGTAGTCAGCCGTTCCACGCTTCATAATCTTGATGAGATCCGACGAAAAGATATCAGGATAGGTGATGTGGTACATGTGGAAAAAGGGGGCGATATAATTCCGAAAGTCGTTGAAAGCGATGCAAAGTCCCGTACAGGCCGTGAGCAGCTCTTTAATATGCCGGAATCGTGTCCTTCCTGCGGAAGTCCCGTGGTGAAGTATCCCGATGAAGCGGCTCACAGGTGTGTGAACGCATCCTGTCCCGCTCAGCTGCAGGGGCGGATACTGAATTTTGTCTCTCCGTCGGGGCTGGATATGGATCATTTCGGCAAAGCGCTGGTGGAGCTTCTGGTCAAACAGGGATTTGTGCGGCATTTTTCAGATCTGTTCAGATTTGACTACAGCAGGCTGCTGGAGTTTGAGGGTATGGGAGGAAAATCTCTGGAAAATATCACAAAAAGCTTGAGCCAGGCGAGGAAGGTTCCCCTTGGAGCTTTCATCAACGCTCTGGGCATACCCTTTGTTGGGAAAAAAAGTGCTGAACTCCTTGCATCCCATTTCGGGAGCATTGAGGCACTGATGTCGGCGGATGAGCAACGCCTTCTTCTTGTGGACGGCATCGGAGATAAGACCGCTGAGAGTATTTATTCTTTCTTCCATGATAAGAGTAATATCCTTAAACTCAGAAGGCTGTAAATCGACTCCGGTTCTCAATAAAGATTGGCTGAAGGATGAGATAGAGACATATGTGAGGGAAACGGGAGGTCTTCTTTTTGACGGCATTTCGTTTGTTATAACCGGGACATTGCAGTCCATGAAGCGTAAAGAGGCTGAGGAGATCATAAAGAGAAACGGGGGAAGTGTCTCTTCAGCAGTCAGCAGCAGGACAGGCGTGCTTCTTGCAGGGGAATCCCCGGGATCAAAATACAGAAAAGCGGAAGAACTGGGTGTTGAAATATGGGATGAAAACGCTTTTTTAAAAAAATGCGGGAAAGAGGACGTGTGAAAATACTCTATGTCATAACAAAACTTGAACTGGGAGGCGCTCAAAAAGTTTGTCTTGATCTGGCCAGGGGATTTTCCGGGGAACATGAGGTCTGGCTCATGACAGGCCCCGGAGGTATGCTCAACAGCCATGCCGCCGGACTCCTCCGCGGGCGTTTTGCGGTTAATCCCTATCTTGTAAGGCAGATATCCCCTTTTCATGACACAGCCGCATATCTGTATATGCGTAAGTTTATGAAACGGCATGGATTTGATATAGTACATACTCACAGCTCAAAAGCGGGTATCCTGGGAAGGGCGGCGGCCCACAGCGCAGGAGTGCCCAAGATCTTCCATACTGTCCACGGTTTCCCTTTTAATGATTTTCGAAATAAGTTTGTGAATATGATCTACAGGGCCGTGGAAAAGAAGGCGGTAAAATGGACGCGAAAACTTATCACCGTCACCGGTGAAGATGTGGAATATGGGCTCAGAAACAATGTGGGCAATCCCGATGATTATGTGGTGATCAGGGCGGCGGCTGATATAGATAAGTTTTCTTCATATGTCCCGGATGTGGATTCCATAAAAAACATGCTGGGTATCGGCTTCAATGACAGGATCATTACTCAGATATCCTGTTTTAAGCCGCAAAAAGCACCCCTTAATTTTATCCGGCTCGCGGAAAAGGTCTCTCATCTCTATACTGAGGGTACAGTGAAGTTTATCCTTGTAGGCGACGGGGTCCTGCGCCCCCAGATAGAAGACCTTATCGCTGATAAGGGATTGAAGGATAGTATTATCCTGACAGGTTGGAAAGAGGATATCCGGCCCTATATGTCCGTGGCGGATATCTTTACATTGACTTCCCTGTGGGAAGGGCTTCCCATTGCCATAGTGGAGGCATTTGCAATGAAAAAACCGGCAGTGGTGACTGCAGTAAACGGAAACCGTGAGATCGTGGCAGATGATGTAAATGGTTATTTATATGATCCCGAAGATATCTCATCGGGCGCCGAAAAAATTGTAAAACTCCTTAGAGATAAAAAAGATTCAGAAAAAAAGGGAATAAAAGGATATACTAAAATAGTAGAGGAATTCTCTGTTAAAAAGATGATATCAGACACAAGGAAGCTTTATTTTGAATAATGGGAAAACTGTGTTTTTGCCATGTTGACACTTGCGTAAATTATGGTATATTATAGAGAAACGAAGGAGTGCCGGAATGGATTTCAAGAAAGACATTTACCAGGACCCTGATATTAGGAAATATGTTAAGATAATCTCCAGGGATCCCAGGGCTTTCGCTTCTTTGGGTAACGCTTTACTCAGTAAAGGTTATGTCGAAGATGCCATAGAAGTTTGTCAGGAGGGGCTTGAAAACGACCGGGATTTTACAGCCGGCAGGGCAGTGCTGGGTAAATGTTATGTAAAAGACGGCAAAACAGAATTAGCTCTCGGGGAATTTGAATCGATCCTTGATAAGAGCCATGACAACGTGGTGGCATTGAAAGGCCTTGGCGAGATCTATTATTCGCTGGAACGGTATCAGGATGCCAGAGAGATGTATGACAGACTGCTTTTTATCGATCCCATGAACAGCGATTTTCAGGAGATGTCTGAGAAGATCGCAAACCTTATCTCTTCAGGGGGCGCTGCAGCCGCTCCTAAAGAGGCGGCGGCGCAGGATGAGCCTGAGTCTGCGGCGGTTGAGACACCTCAGGAAGACGCTGGGCCTGAAGAACCTCCTGTGACGACCCCCGGAGAGATGCCTTCCTTTGCCAGAAAACCGGAACCTGCGCAGGACGAATCTGTGGAATATGTTGAAGAAAAAACAGTATTTGAGATGATTAATCATATGAAGCTTCTCACTTCTCTCTCAGAACGGGTGATGGCTTCCGGGTTCAATGCTCAGGCACAGACCCTCTTCTCCCGCATGTATGCTCTTTTTGGCACTGAAACTGCACAGAGGATGTTGTCAGACCTGGATGCATATTTGAATATGGATGGCGATGAGGGAGAGATCATACCCATAGAAAGAGGCGTCTCGCCTCATGAGGGTGAGAGCCTTGAGATCGCCGGGACAGAGAATATCGGGCTTCAGGAACCTCCTGTGGAGTCTCTGGAAGATAAAGTGGAATCCGCGGATTCCATTGTGTCAAATGAGGAACTCTCCTATCAGGACCAGCAGCCTGAGACTGGGGAGAGTCCGGATGATGAGATGGCTTATATGGAGAAGCTTATTGATAAATCCATAAAGGAAGGACCATCTGAAACCATTGCCGAGGAAGAGGAGGTCAACGAGATATCTTATTCTTCACAGGAAGATGCAGTTCCCCCCGGGGATGCAGAACTGGATACCACGTTGAAGGGCAAAGATAATTTTGATATGGAGATGCAGGAGACTGCTGAAGATATACCAGTTAATGAGATCCCCGAAGATACGGACCAGAATGAACCTGTAGAGGAGATTCCCGAGGATACTGAGCAGAATGAGCCGGTAGAGGAGATTTCCGAAGATATGGAGCAGGATGAGTCCGTAGAGGAGATCACCGATGAGATTTCCGAAGATGAGGAACTGGATGAGGAGATCGAGGATGTCATCGAGGAAGATGAGATGTCAGAGGCCATCCCCTTCAGAGATGATTCGTATGAATCCCTGGAAGATGAGATCAGCAAGCCTCAGGACCTGAATGCATTGATGGCCGAGGCCGAGAAAAGCATATCAGGTGACGACGAGTCTCCAGAAGCGGATATTCTTGATGAGCTGGAAGAAGAGACAGCCTCATATCAGATGGAACGTGAAAATGAATCGTTCTCAGGGGAAAAGGTATTGAGCATCAATGAGGCGACTGCTCCTCCGGATGTGGAAAATATGGATAAGTTTAAAGGACATTCCGAAGTGGAAGTCGGTGAGATCAGCACAGACACCCTGGAGGAGAGTCAATTCTCAGGAAAAGAAGAGATCGATGTTGCCCAGGAACATATTGCCGGTGTCAGCGATGACAGGTTTGCCCGAAACGAACCCATCGATGTTGCCAGCGGTGCCATTCCCCGGGAGAGTGCCCCGGAGGAAGAGATCAGGGATGAGTCTTTCGCAGGCAGCAGTGACCTTGCCATGGATGATGTAGACCTTGACAGCGGCGGGAAAGCCCTTGCATCTGACGATGAGAGTCTTCTCGATGCCGATGAAGAAAAGATTGATGATATCAGCAAGTGGCTTAATGAGCTGTAAGATTAGGAGATGATATGGATTATAAAGTAATGTTGGACGGCACACTCAAAAAGATCGAAGGGGCGTTAGTCGTCAGTTTCTGCGGAATAGACGGGCTTGGTATTGCAAACTCGACTTATCCCGTACTGCCTCCTAACCTGGAGATCGGAGATGCTCAGATAGCTACTTATATTGTGCATAAAAGAGAATCATTAAAACAGATTGGTGTAGAAGGAATAAAT